>DATDDN010000001.1:0-16190 GCA_036523795.1 Gallionellaceae bacterium
GGCCGGTGCTGGTCAACTACATCCGCGAATACCAGATTGCGCAGGGGGTGCCCAAGGCGCATGTGTACGACGTCACCATGTACATCATGGCGGGACTGCTGCTGCTCGGCCTGCTGTGCAATGCGCTGGTGCGCCCGGTCGCTCCCAAACACTGCATGACTGAAGCTGAGCTGGCGGAGGAGCGTCGCCTGGCGCACGAGCGCGATACGCGTCGCGCTGCCGGTGAACATATCGGCTACGGCCATCATCCGCTGATGGTGGGCGCGGCCTGGGCAGTGGTGGGCATTCCGCTGGGAATCGGCATCTGGATCACGCTGCAGAAGGCGCTGATCCTGTTCAAATAGTTCTTACCCCTTTTTCGACGGCATCTACCACCTTGGAGGCATCAGCGCGGGGTGCAAAGCAATCTATAATTCACCCATGCGCCGCGGCGCGACCGTTAAGGAACATCCCCATGGCCGTGCCCACTTCCGCCTTGCCACCGATCACCACCGTGCTGCTGGCGGGTGGCCAGGGCAGCCGCATGGGGGGCGACAAGGGGCTGCAGCTGTTGCACGGCAAGGCCTTGCTGGCGTGGGTGCTGGAGCGCGTCCGCCCGCACAGCGATGAGGTGTTGCTCAGCGCGAACGACAAGCATGAGGTGTACGGGCAATTCGGTTGCCCTCTGCTCAGTGACCACCTCCCCGGCTATGCCGGTCCGCTGGCCGGTCTGCAGGCTGCGCTGCACCGAGCGCGTAATGACTGGGTGCTGAGCGTGCCGTGCGACACGCCGTGGCTGCCCGCGGATTTGCTGCCGCGCCTGTATGCGGCGCTGCACGCCAGCACGGCAGAGGCTGCGGTGGCGAGCGCGGGAGGGCGCAGGCACCCCGCGATCGCGCTGTATCGCAAGAGCGTGCAGCCGCAACTCGATGCCTACCTCGCCGGCGGCGGGCGCAAGGTGAACGACTGGCTGAACTCGCTGCAGTTGCGCGAGGTCGAATTTGAAGATGAAGCAGCATTTGCCAACATCAACTCGCGCGAAGACTTGGCGCGTGCGAATCAGTCTAAGAACAACTGCTGAACCACAGAGACACCGAGACACAGAGGGAGCACAGAGAAATACGCTAGCAGCAGGGTTACGCAGCACACGGCTAATGGCTTTGTTTTTCTCTGTGCCTCTATGTCTCTGTGGTGAGGAATTTTAGGGTTTGTCCATGACACAACAGAAAATGATCGGTTTCGCCGGCTTCTCCGGCAGCGGCAAGACCACCCTGCTGGAGCAGGTGATTCCACTGCTGATTGCGCAGGGTTTGCGCATCTCGCTGATCAAGCACGCACACCACAATTTCGATATCGACAAGCCGGGCAAGGACAGTTTCCGCCACCGCGAGGCGGGTGCGAAGGAGGTATTGATCGTGTCCGGCTATCGCTGGGCGTTGATGCATGAGCTGCGCGACGAGGCCGAGCCCAGCATGGAGACACTGTGCCAGCGCCTGTCGCCGTGCGACCTGGTGATCGTGGAAGGCTACAAGTATTCGGAGATACCCAAGATCGAGGTGCACCGCAAGGAAACCGGGCACCCGCATCTGTACGGCGAGGACAAGCGCATCGTGGCCGTTGCAACAGACAGCAAGGATGAACTGCCGATCCCGACGCTGGACATCAACGCGCCGCAGCAGGTGGCCGACTTCATCCTCAACTATTTTTCTTTCAGCAAGAAGCCATCATGAAAATCGAACTGCTCTATTTTGGCCGCCCCGGCGAGAATCTCAAGCTCGCACGCGAAACGGTGCAGGCGCCCGATACGCTGAAGACGCTGGGCGAGCTGCTGGCCTGGCTGCGCAGCCGCGGCGAGACCTGGGAGCGCGAGCTGGCCGAGAAGCGCGTGCGCTGTGCGGTCAACCAGGAATTCTGCAACGCGACCGCAGCGATCAAGGATGGCGATGAAGTCGCCGTCTTCTCCCCCATCTCGGGAGGCTGACATGAGCGTGCAGATACAACACGAAGATTTTGACCTGAATGCCGAAGTGGCCGCGCTGCGAGCGGCGAGCAACAACGTGGGCGCCATCGTCAGCTTTGTCGGGCTGGTGCGCGACATGAGCCCGGACGGTGCAGTGGAAAGCATCTTCCTCGAATACTACCCGGGCATGTGCGAGAAGCAGCTGGGCAAGATCATTGCCGAGGCGACAGAGCGCTGGCAGTTGATCGGCACACGCGTGATCCACCGCATCGGCCTGCTGCATCCCAACGAGCAGATCGTGCTGGTGGCTGCCGCAGCCTCGCATCGCGGCGAAGCGTTCAAGGGCTGCGAATTCATCATCGATTACCTCAAAACCGCCGCGCCGTTCTGGAAGAAGGAAATCAAGCCGGACGGCGACGTATGGCTGGAGACGAAAGAGAGCGACAAGCAACGCATGGAGCACTGGCGCGAGCAGGGTGATTAAGTGTACAAACGCAGTCGCCGTTCGCACTGAGCGTAGCTGGCTTGCCAGCGGAGTCGAAGTGCCTAGGGTCCTTCGACTCCGCTGCGCTACGCTCAGGATGAACGGGATTTATTGACTGCGATATCAATCAGGATAGAGAACATGTCTGACGGACTCACCCATTTCAACAGCGACGGCCAGGCCCACATGGTGGACGTGGGCGGCAAGAACGAGACCAGGCGTATCGCCAGGGCATCCGGCCGCATCCGCATGCTGCCGGCCACGCTGGCCCTGATCACTTCCGGCACCGCCAAGAAGGGCGATGTGCTGGGCATCGCGCGCATCGCCGCCATCCAGGGCAGCAAGCGCACCTCCGAGCTGATTCCGCTGTGCCATCCGCTGGCGCTGACACACGTCGATGTGGAATTCAATATCGATGCCGCAGACAATGCGGTGGAATGCATCGTCACCGCCGAGACGCTGGGCCGCACCGGTGTGGAGATGGAGGCGCTCACCGCTACCAGCGTGGCGCTGCTCACCATCTACGACATGTGCAAAGCGGTGGATCGCGGCATGGAAATGGGGCAGATCAAGCTGCTGGAGAAACTGGGCGGCAAGTCCGGCCACTGGAAGGCGTAATACGACTGTCCCTTCGCATTCGCTACGCGCTGGACGAACGGTATAATTTTCATAACTCATTCCAATCAGCAGGCGCAAAATGAACCTGAACGACTTCCTGAAAAAACTGAACGACACACCCGGCAGTATCGATTTCACGAACACCATTGGGGTGATCGATGCGCTGTACGACTTCACGCCATCGACCTTCCAGAACGGCGAGCAGCTCAATGCCGCAGGCCAGAACAACGGCTCGTGCAAGCTGTTCTCTTTCGCCAAGCTGCACAATCTGTCGAAGGAACAGACGCTGCACTGCTTCGGCAACTACTATCGCGACGTGCTGAATACGCCGACTGCCACTGACCACGCCAATATCCGCAACTTCATGAAATACGGCTGGGACGGCATCGAGTTTGACGGCACGCCCCTCAAGCTCAAGGCATAGTGCAAGCGCCCGTCATCACCTGGCAGGAAGAGGGCGCTCAGCATTCGGCGCGCTGGCGCTCGGAAAATGCCACGCCGCCGCCCAAGCGGGTGGTGATTGCCGACGACCGCATGAAGGCCGACGAGGCCTATCGCCTCGCGTGCGAAGGTACCGCGCTGCTGTGGCGCGGTGACTATCACAACGCGCGCCAGCTGCAGCAGGCCATGGCCAAACGCCTGGGCAGGCATTCCCCCAAACCTGCCACCACGCCGCGCGACGCCTTCAATCAGCATCGCCAGGCACAAGGCCATCGCGCGCGCATCCTCGGCATGTTGCTGCTGCCGCTCAATGCGGACTACACCCTCCCGCTGCGGCGCGCACCCAACGTGGTCGAGGCGTGTCGTGAGGTGTACGGCGAACACGGTGAAGATTCGGTGCTGTCGCTGCGCGAGCTGCTGGCGTTGATCGGCGCGCACGAGTGGCGCAAGCGCGGCGTGGAGGTGCCCGCGCTAGGGGCGCGCATCCATCCGCACTACGGCGTGTTTTCGCCGATACGCGGCGAGTACGTCGAACTGGTGGCCAGGGCGCCGCTGCCGTCGAGCGAGCTGGCCTTCGACATCGGTACGGGCTCCGGCGTGATCGCGGCCATGCTGGCGCGCCGCGGCATCAGGCACGTCATCGCCACCGACCAGGACGAACGCGCGCTGGCCTGTGCGCGCGACAACATCGCCCGCCTCAAGCTGCAGCAACAGGTGGAGATCATTCAGGCCGATCTGTTCCCGGAAGGGCGTGCGCCGCTGGTGGTGTGCAACCCGCCGTGGCTGCCGGCACGCCCCAGTTCACCCATCGAGTACGCCATCTACGATCCGGACAGCCGCATGCTGCGCGGCTTCCTGGCAGGCCTGTCGGCGCATCTCGCGCCGGGTGGCGAGGGCTGGCTGATCCTCTCGGATTTTGCCGAGCACCTCGGCCTGCGCACGCGGGAAGAGCTGCTGGGCTGGATTGCTGCCGCCGGGCTGCGCGTGATCGGGCTGCTGGACACCAAACCGCAGCATCCCAAGAGTACGGATCAAACCGATCCGCTGCATGCGGCAAGGGCGGCGGAGGTAACTTCCCTGTGGCGTTTGGCGGCATGAAGCAGGAGTTCGACCTGGCTTCCGGCAAGACCTGCCAGCTGATTGCCATCCGCAACGATCTGATCCGCAATTACTACCTGCTGGCTTTTCCGCGCGAGCAGGGTGAGCCAGCACCAGCCGAGATCACCGAAATGCTGAATGTGGGAATTGCCCATGCCAAGCAGCTGGCCGGCAAGAATCTTGCGCAGGCGCTGGGTTTGCGCAAGGACGATGCGCCCAGGCTGCCGCGATGAATTACGAGCGCTGGCTCAGCCTCATGCGTGCCTTCGGCTACGTCGACAACGCCGATACTTGCCATGCCCTGCTGCGCGCCTATGCCGAGCCGCACCGCGCCTACCATACGGCGCGGCACATCGAGTCCTGCCTGCGCCTGCTGGACGAGTACTACGCGCTCGCGGACGCGCCACACGAGTTGGCGCTGGCACTGTGGTTCCACGATGTCGTCTACCAGCCCCTGTCGCATGACAATGAGTACAAGAGTGCACAGCTGGCTGCACATTTTCTGCGGACCAACGGCGCATCGTCAGCGCTGGTGGATCGTGTGCAAGGGCTGATCACGCTCACCAGGCATGCTGAGGCACCGCAGACCCGGGACGAAGCCCTGCTGCTCGATATCGATCTGGCGATCCTGGGGTCAGAGCTTGATGAATATGCCGAGTATGAGGCCGGCATACGCGCCGAATATGGCGCTGTCCCCTGGTTCATTTATAGCAGGAAGAGAGCCGAAATGTTGCGCGGCTTTATGGGGCGGGAACGGATCTACCTGAGCGAACCGTTAAGACTGAGATTTGAGCAGAAAGCCAGGACCAATCTGGCATGCGCCATTGACCGGCTGGTCGGCCGATAAAAGCGGGGTGCGGGATCAGGCTAACTGTGGGCTACGCGGTTGCGGCCGGCGATGATGGCTTGTTCCAGCGCCAGGTCGGCGCGGGCAAGCAGCGTGTTCCAGATGTCGTCCGGCAGGGACAGGGTGACGCCGGCAGACACGGTGAATGGCGGCCGTACGTTGCCATTGGGAAGAACGATGGGCTCCTGGCTGACGGCGGCACGCAGGCGCTCTGCGGTGGCGCAGGCATCAGCCAGCGACAGGTTGGTCAGCAGCACTGCGAATTTCTTTCCCATCAGGCGTGCGGCGTGATCGTCGGGGCGCAAAAAACGCAGCAGGGTCTGTGCGATGGTGCGCAGCGTCTGTTCGCCGCTGCCGAACTCGTCCTCGCTATTCGCGGTTCTTTCAAAGTCATCCACCTCCAGTGCGATCAGGGCGAGTGGCTGTTTCCCAACTACGGAGCGCTGTTGCAGGCGATCGAACTTGCGGTGGATGCCATGAAAGTTGTAGAGGCCGGTCAGCCTGTCGATGACATCGTTGTCCGGGAACTGCTCATGATGCAGCAGGCTGTCGGCCACAAGCTCGTTGCCGAGGCGTATCCTTTGCACCAGGATGTTGAGCATGTTGCGTGCCGCCTCGTTGGAGCCGTCGATGAGCGACCAGAACGATGCATAGTCGATGGCAAACAGCTGGCTGGGGCTGGTGGCGATGACGTAAGCGGAAACCAGACTGTCCACCAGCACCGACATTTCCCCCACGCACTCGCCCGGGGTGATCATTGCGATGGGCTCATCCAGGTTCGACGGCGTGACCTGCACGCTCAGGCGGCCGGAGATCACGATGTACACGTGTTCATTGATGGTGCCCGGCGACAGCAGCCTCTCTCCCGGTTTGAGCGTGACCAGTTCCGCCTTCTTGAACACGGGGTCAAGCAGTTCGCGCGGAATGCCACGAAATAGCGCGGCCGACTCGATGAGACTGCGAATCTCTGGGACGTCAATCACTGTTTTGCCCTTCAGTTGCCGGTGGCCTTGCCACTGCGCATGCCGACACGGCCGGATGTCACATGTTGCCCCTGCTGACGGGTTCTTGCAAGTGCCAGCCTGACCCCTGCGCGCCTGGCCGGGTTACAGCTCGGTATATTTCTTCGCCGTCCCCTTCGCCTTTTCCACCGGATACTTCAGGCGATTCTTCTCCATCTTCTCGCTGACGATCTGCGGGATGTCCAGGTCATAATGTGCGGCGAGCTGGAAGGCGAAGGCAAAGATATCGGCCAATTCTTCCTTGATGCGCGCAACGTCTGCCTCCTCGGCCTTCTTCCACAGGAACACTTCCAGCAGTTCGCTCGCTTCCACGCTGATGGCGATGGCCAGGTCCTTGGGGTTGTGAAATTGCGCCCAGTCGCGCTCGTCGCGGAAGGCATGGAGGGCATCGGTAATCTGTTTGATTTCGCTCATGGGCAAGGCTTCCGACAAAGAATTCGCTCCAGCATACGCAGACTCATGTGGGCTGTCGAGAGATGCCCGGCATGCCCGCAAAGCGCACTAGATCGCTGGCGAAGTTGCTGCTTGCTTCGCCAATTTCACGCGGTGAGGCAGGGGGCGTAGTGCTGCAAAATGCACCGTCCTGGCACGCGCGTGGGTGCGCAAAAAAGCCTCGAAATACTATTGACAAACTCCGGTTCATCCACACCCCCCAAGTGCGGCGCGGGTTTGCCGTGCGCGCTGTCGGCAAGCCGCGATTCTTTGACGCATCCATTTGATTTTACTAACATATTTTGCCTGAACAAAAATTGGGCAGCGCAAAAAAAGTGGTTATCGGAGAGGGGCTTAGGCGTGCCCAACGGAATCCGTCCACATACTTATCCACAGATATTGTGAATAAATAAAAAAAATGCTTTCGGCGGGCCAAGTTAACGCGATGTTCAGCAAGTATTTCCATCGCAATAATGGTGTTCTCGTTGCACGAGCCAGTACTCACACAGAGTGATTTTCAGCGGATGCTGCAGCAGCACAGGATGTCAGGGAAACAGGACTCGTCGTCGCACAGGCCGCGCCAGTTGGGCGCCCATGGTCACGAAAGCTTTCACGGTGTTCTTCTCTCGTCCATCCGCTCAGCAGCGATGACTTTGGTTCGACAGATCCGCCATATTTATGGGTATTCAATCTACATCTTTGTTTCAATTGATAATTAGAAAACGGTAATATAGTATCTTTGGCTTTCATGTTCCGAGAAGAGTCATGCAAGCACGCTTTGATGTTTCTGTTCTGAATGCCCTGCGGCACAAGCTGGACAACCATCCGGTCTATGGTGCGGTGCACAGCATGGATAATCTGCGCGTGTTCATGAGCCACCATGTGTTCTCGGTGTGGGACTTCATGTCGGTGGTGAAATACCTGCAGCAGGAAATTGCGCCCACGGCGTACCCATGGCACCCGCGCGGCCTGCCGTCGGTGCGCTACTTCATCAACCAGCTGGTGCTGGAAGAGGAGTCCGACGTGGGGCTGCCGGACGCGGACGGCAATCCCACCTACGCCAGCCACTTCGAACTGTACTGCGGCGCCATGAAGGAAGTCGGGGCCGACCCGGCCACTGTGCTGCGCTTTGTCGACAAGGCGGCCGGCGACGGCATCGCATCCGCATTTGCCCTTAACATCGCGCCTGCTGCGTCGCAGCAGTTCATGCAGTCCACCTTCGACTTTCTCGCCAGCGGCAAGCCCCATGTGGTCGCGGCGGCCTTTGCACTGGGGCGCGAGCACATCATTCCCGGCATGTTCCGCGCCTTCCTGCAGCGCATGGGTATCACCGAATTCGAAGCGCCGATGTTCCACTACTACCTCAACCGGCACATCCATCTGGATGCCGATTTCCACGGCCCCATCTCGCTGCAGTTGCTGAACGAACTGTGCGCAGGCGATGCCGTCAAACTGAAGGAAGCCGAGGCAGCAGCCAAGGCTGCCCTCGAAGCAAGAATCCGGTTCTGGGATGGCATTCTGCAGGCCATCAACGGAACCAAATGAATTGTTGCCGCTGCCTGTCACGAAGAACAGGTGGGCGGCTTCAATGGCAGTACCAGTGCGTGTTAACACGAAGAATTAACCATTAGCCAAGGAGCAATACATGAACGCAGCACTTCCATCCGATCCCAAACTACTGATGCGCTCCATCATCCAGCGCATCGCCACCGGCCCCGACCTGTCCAAGGACATCAGCCGCGAAGAGGCCTGCCTCGGCGTCAAGGCCATCATCGAGCGCCACATCGATCCTGTGCAGTCCGCCATCTTCTTCATCGCGCTGCGCATGAAGCGCGAATCGCAGGAAGAAAACCGAGGTGTGCTGGATGCCGTACTGGCCACCACAAGGCGCGTCACCGCCGCCGTGGACGAAGTGGTGGACATCGGCGATCCGTATGACGGCTACAACCGCTGCCTGCCCGCTGCCCCCTTCCTCGGCCCGCTGCTGGCCGAGTTCGGCGTGCACGTGGTCAGCCACGGCCTCGATCGTGTCGGCCCCAAATACGGCGTCACTGCGCGCCATGTGCTGGCCGCGGCCGGCGTCCCGGTAGACCTGACCCCGGAGCAGGCAGCCGCCCGCCTGGCCGATCCTGCCATCGGCTGGACCTACCTCGACCAGGCCCAGTCCAATCCCGGCATGCATGAGCTGATGCCGCTGCGCGCGCAGATGATCAAGCGCCAGGTGCTCACCACCGTGGAAGTGATCTCCAAGCCCATCGTGGGACGCAAGAAGACCCACTTCGTCACCGGCTTCGTGCACAAGCCCTATCCGCCCATCTATGCCGACCTGGCGCGCAATGCGGGCTTTGACAGCGCCTGCATCGTGCGCGGGGTCGAAGGCGGCGTGCTGCCTTCCCTGCGCCAGTCCGGCCGTTACTTCCAGTACCACGACAAGGGGGCGGAAGTGGAAGTGGCGATCGAACCGACCGAACTCGGCATCTACCAGGAAGTCCGTTCCGTGCCGCTGCCTGGCTCGGTGGCCACAGGCGAAGGCGAAGATGAAATCGTCGCCGCGATCGACATTCCGGCCACCGCACGCGCGGCCGCAGAGGCCGGCATGCTCGCGCTGCAGGGTAGCAAGGGGCCGACCTACGACTCGCTGGTGTTGGGCGGCGCCATCATCCTGCACCATGTCGGCAAGGCCAGGGACCTGCAGGATGCGGCTGCGCAAATTCGCGCCGTGCTCGATTCGGGACGCGCCACGAGACGGGTGTGCTGATGGGCGATTACGTAGCGGTGGCCGGCTCCGAAGAGCTGAAGCCGGCGCAGATGAAGCGCGTGACGGTGGGTGGCAAACGCCTGCTGCTGTGCAACTCCGCCGGCACCTTGTATTGCGTGGACGAGATGTGCAGCCACGAGGATTACACCCTCTATCTGGGCTGCATCAAGGATGGCAAGATCAAGTGCTCGCTGCATGGCAGCTACTTCGATCTGGCCACCGGCCAGCCCACCTGCGAGCCGGCCGATTGTCCCATCGCCACCTATCCGGTGAAGGTTGAGGCCGGGCAGGTGTGGGTCAAGGCTTGAGCTGTGTTAGTCTGTCCGGGTTCTGCGGGGGCCTTCTGGCCGCGAAGAGACTGATAGCAGCTTTCGCTGCCATGTGGCCGCTCCTGCAGCTTGCTCACCACTGCAAGCTCTAGCCACCGGGATAACCGAGAAAGGCCGCCATGACCACCTTCAGCACCAGCCGCCAGTTTGCGGTCGCACCTGCTGCCATCTTTGCTGCATTCAAGGATGCAGGTCGCCTTGCCCGCTGGTGGGGACCGGCCGGCTTCAGCAACCGCTTCGAGGTATGCGAGTTCAGCCCGGGCGGGCGGTGGGTCTTCACCATGATCGGCCCGGACGGCAAGGCCTATCCCAATGAGGCGGTGTTCGCCCGCATCGACGCCGACCGCCAGGTGGTCATCCAGCATGTCTGCCAGCCCCATTTCACCCTGACCATCACGCTAGAGCCCAATCCGGGCGGCACCCTGCTGCGCTGGGAGCAGGCCTTTGCCGACGCCGCCGTCGCCGCGGCCGTGCGCCATATCGTCGAGCCGGCCAATGAGCAGAATCTGGATCGTCTGGGTGCAGAGCTGGGCTGCTGAAGCAGCCGACACAGGCGCTGTGTAAGGGTAGAGTCAGATTGTGGGAGTTACTTCAACTCAGTGCACACGGGCAGAGCCGATCTGACCTTCCACATACTGATAAATGATTTCGGCACGGCGGTCGATATCTTCGCTCGAATAGCCGTCCGGCAATCCCTCCAGCAAACCATCGACAATCGCCATCTTCATCTGTGCCTGTGCGGCGGCGCGGTCTTTCAGATTGCCCATCTCACGCCGCCGCACCTCCACGGTCTCCATCAGCGACTTTGCCGCCTGTTTGATTTTGTTGATGTCCGCTTTGGTGATACTGGCCTTGTCCTTGGATAGCAGGTCAAACACCGCCAGCTCCTTGTCATTCTTGAAGCCCTCGCGGGTGTAGCGCTTCTCCTCATCATCGAGGCCATCGTGTAGCTTGAACAGCTCATCGAACACACGCTGAATTTCGGCGGCATCCTTGTCGCGGTTGAATTCGGCGATGATGTCCAGATAACGCTGATGCAGGTCGATGCGGCTCGGATTCACTGCCAGCATGCGCTGCAATCTGGCCTCGATGCGCTCCTGCAAAGTCAGCAGCGTCGTTTCCTTGTAAGGCGATTTCGCGAACTCCGCGCGCAAGCGCTCGAAGTCGATGCCCGACAGGTCATACTGCTTCGGACCACTCTCGGCCTTATCCTTCTGCGCCACCTCCAGCGACATGTCGATCACCCCGCGTATCTCCTGCATGATCGCGCTGATGTCCGTCTTGGGCTTGGGCTTTTGCAGTTGATTGTAAATCGCGGCTATCGCACTTTCCTGCGCCTCGTACTTGAACAAACCGGCATGAGGGAACATTCCACGGAAGCGATCAGCTACGTCTTCAGCGAGCACCTGAAATGTTTTCTTGTTCTCCGCCGAGGTGCTGAGAGCATTTTGCGCGACCAGCAAAGCGGCCCATTTTTCTTTGCCCTCTTCAGCCCGGATCAATTCGTTCAGATCAAAACCCAACTTGCTCAAATGCGACTGCACCTTTCCTATCGCCGCGGCGTAGTCTGCCAGGGCCTGATCCTCGTCGAACAGCGGATCGGTCTGCGCTCCCTTGTCGCCCTGCGCATAGGTCGCCAGCGCTTTGCGCAGGCTCTTGAGCATGCCGTTGTAGTCGATGATCAGGCCGTTCTTCTTGTTGGGCGCCACACGATTGACGCGGGCGATGGCCTGCATCAGCGTATGCCCCTTCATCGGCTTGTCGAGGTACAGTGTCGCCAGCGACTTCACATCGAAGCCGGTCAGCCACATCGCGCAGACGATCGCCACCCGGAACGGATGCTTGCCATCCTTGAAACACTCCTCCAGCGCCTTGCCGCCTACACCTTTGGCCATCACCTCGCGATACGGACGAACATCAATGCCCTCAGCCGTAAATTCCTTTACCTCGTTCTGCTCTGGGCTGAAGACGGGATGAATCTGCGTTTCGGCCATCCACGCATGCTGCGCCCGCAGCCTGCGCAAATATTCGTCTTCGGGTTTTCCCGCCTTGGCGAAGCGATCCGCCTCCCGCCCGATTTCGCCTTGAATCTCCTGCATCTTGAGCGACCACTTGTCCTTGATGCGCTCTGCCATCTTGACGCAGGTGATCTTGTCGATGCATACCAGCAGCGCCTTAGCGTTGCCACCATACTTGCGAAGCTCGCCTGCCTTGGTGGGCGATTCCATCAAACGCCAGCGCTGGTGGTAATGCGCCACAAAATCGCTCGCCACATCATTCAGGTGGGTGTCTGAGGTAAAAACCGGATACTCGCGCGCCAGTTCGCGGTACAGCGCGGTCTCCTGCTCCTCGGATAACTCGCCGTCGGCACGGGCGGCGTCAATGCGTGCCTCGATGCGCTTGTTCAGCTCATCATCGACGATGCGTAGCTTCTCGCCGCGGTTCTCGTAATACAGCGGCAGGGTCGCGCCATCCGCCACCGCGCGCTGAAAATCGTAAACCGACACATAAGAGCCAAACACCTTCTCCGTCTCGTTGCGTTCCTTGCCCTCGATCAGCGGCGTGCCGGTAAACGCCATGAACGTCGCATGGCGCAGCGCCATGCGCATCTGCGTTGCCAGTCGCCCGTACTGCGTGCGGTGCGCCTCGTCCGACAGCACGATGATGTCGCGCCGTGGCGTCCACGGCCCGGCTACGCGCTTGTGAAACTTATGGATCAGGCTGAACACGTAGCGGCGGTTCTCGTCGCCCAGCAAGCGTTGCAGGCCATCCGCGCCGGTCGCCTTGTCGCCCTTGTTGGTCGAGACGCCGCAGCCCACGAACGTGGTGTAGATCTGCGTATCCAGCTCCTTGCGGTCAGTCAGTAGGACGAAGGTGTAGCCCGCCGAAACCTTGCGGTGCACCTTCTGGCAGAAGAACACCATCGAATAGCTCTTGCCGCTGCCCTGCGTGTGCCAGAACACCCCCAGCTTGCCCGCCTGCACATTCGCATCGTCGCTCTTCAATCGGGCGATGGCCTTGTTGACGCCGATGAACTGGTGGTTGCGCGCGATCAGCTTCAGCGTGTGTTCTTCACTGCTGTCGAACAGCGTGAAATTCTCCACGATGTCCAGCAGCTCGCTCTTGTTGCACATGCCGTGCAGCAGGATGGGCAAAGTTGGCGTGAGCGGCGGTTCGTCGTGCCTGGGCGCGGGATCGGGATCGTCCTCGTTGAGTCGCTTCCAGCGATAAAAGTGATCCCAGGTGCTGGTAATGGAGCCATAGCGCGCATCCGTTCCGTTCGAAACGATCACCAGCGCGTTGTAGTGAAACAGATGCGGAATAGTCCCGACATGGCTACCATCCGGGCTGCCGCGATAATCCATATAATTGTCATCGTAGGCCGCCTGCAAACCCTTGTCGTGGCGTTTGAGCTCGATAAATAACAGCGGCAGACCGTTGACGAAGCCGATAATGTCGCAACGCTTGGTGTAAGGACCGTGCTTGATCCACAACTCACGGACCACCAGGAAGTCGTTGGCCTCCGGGTCGTCGAAGACCATCACCTTCACATGCACATCCTCGGCGGCATTGCCCGACGGCGACTTCAACGTAATACCGTCGCGCATCAGCTTCCACTTCACCTCGTTGTGCTGCAACAGCGTCTTGGTCGGATCGGCATCCAGCAACTGGTCGCGCGCCAGCGCCAGTTGGCCGCGCCCCTGCTCACTCGCCGCCAGTTTGGGATTTAATCTGGCCAGCGCCGCATCCAGCTCGCGCACCAGCACCACCTGTGTGGCATCCTTGCGACCCAGCAGAGAATTGGGGCCAAAGTCCTCGGCATTGAAGGCATACACCGAACGCCAACCCAGCTCCTCCTCAAACAGCCGGGCGGCGGGTTCCTGCACGTTGTTGTCTTCGGAGTAGTCGGAGCGGGTCATGGTCTATGTTTATACCTGGATTTCGCCGGACATCAGTTTGGGGAGGAGTTCGTCTCTTACTTGAGCCAGGCGCAAATTGGCTTGCGACAACGTCTCTATCTGCTCAAATAGCGGCCATACCTGTTCATGAAACTCTTTGCGTATTTCAGGTGCCGGAACCAAGAAGAGCAACGCCCCAATGTCCGCTCTCCCCAATTCCGTTTGATTCGTCGAGCCTACACCCATTGTCGAGAATACCGGTTCCAATTCGAGCAATGCAACGCCAAAGAATCCCATGGATTCTAGCTCTATAGGTCGAACGATGGTCACATGCGTATCCACTGTGCAGTCAGCAATTGACGCGCGTACCTGCGCGACTCTCCCCAAGGTTCCCGTACCTGTTGAGTTAATCAGAACATCGCCAACTTGCACCAAGCGATCCTCTTTTACTTCTTTGGATTGATGGCGAGCCAGAGCAATATCTAATCGGCCATCCCGAATGCACTTCTGATTGATCACTATGCCAGGCGCAGTATCGTCATATTGCGGCGTTATTCCTCGACTCAAAAACGATGCCATCTCACTGATCGTTTTTTGGCTCCAGCCCTCCGGCAAGCCATCAGTCATCTTGCACTGTTCATGGCCGGGGAAGCGCAGGTTCACGAACCACTCGCGATACAGCAGGCGTGCCGCTTCTTCCAGCAAGGCAATGCGGCGGCGATTGGTCTCAATCAGGTCGTCGTAGGCGGCAAGAGTGGTTCCGATTGCCCTTTGCTCTTCAATCGACGGGCAAGGTATCTCAAGGTGTTCTGCATCGCCCACCTTGATGTGTGGCACGGTAGCACCAAAGCTCATTCCGTGAAGTTTGTTTTGAACCGGCGGGCTCTGCAATACATAGGCCAGGTAGTTCCAGTCGAGCAACATTGGGTTCGGGCGATACTGGAACAAACGCTGTCCAAGAAATATCTGCTGGCTCTCATCAAAGGTACAACGCCCGACCTCGCCCAGGTGCCTCTCGGGTCAGGACAACATCACCATATTGCGGGCGTGATCGGCGAGTCCACTGTTGATACGTCGACTCGCTTACATAGCGCACCGTGTCAATGTCGATGAATCCGCGTTTGACGTTAGTTGTACGAATCATCTTGTACGGAGTGGGACCGTCAACCACGGGTGCGGTCTTGTTGACGCAGTCAATTGCGAGCAAACAAAGCTCGGACAGAGGCTTCATTGGCCACGTCATTCAAACATCCCCGCAAAGTTAGTCTGAATGGAAGCAGCCAAAGTCGTAGCTCGTTCATTAAGCTCTGCCAACTCATCGTGTACTTCCCTCATGCGCCCGGCAAACGCTTCCCCGTCATCGTCCTCCTGCAAGCCGACGGCGACGCCCACGTAGCGGCCCGGCGTCAGCGAATAATCAGGCGCCATGTCATCGCGGCTCACGGCCTTGCACAGACCCGGCACGTCGGCATATTCGCCATCGGGGAAGCGGCTGAGCAGCCAGTGGCCCTGCGCGATGAAGTAGCTGCTGCGCTTGAGGGCTTCCACGATCCGGTCGCGCACCGTAGCGGGTTCGCGTTTCTTCACGTCGCGGGGCAGCAGAGCCTTCTTTGCTTCGCGCGAGCTGTCGCCGTCGAAGCCCGTCCACTGGCGCGCACGCAGTGGTTTCTCGGCGTTATCCAGCAGCTTCAGCCAGGCTTTGTGGCAGGCTTCCACCGCCGCAAGCGCGGCCTTGAGTTGCGGGTTGAGCACTTCCAGTTTGGCTTGCAGCTTTTTGCGCGCGGCGAAGCTAGCATGGGGTCGCTGTATTTCCGCAAACAGTTTGGCAGCGGCGTCTTGCGCCGCGCCCACCGTCGCGCCCCATTCCTGTGTCTGTAGCTGCACTGCTTGCAGTTCGTCACGGTACTGGCTCAGCACTTCATCCGTCAGCCCGTGTTCTTCGCCCAGTTTGGTGCGCACGCTCTGTACGGCCTCGGCATTGCGGGTGAGTTCGGCAAAGTTGGCGAGCACGGCAGACAGCATCTGAATCTTTTCGCCGTCCTGCGCCAGCCGGTCGGGCAGCGTCGCCAGCCATGTGACGACCTGCTGCTGATAGCTGGCAAGCAGCGCCAGGAACTTGGCGTGCTGCCCCCGGTACAGCCAGGTGATGGCGCTGAGGTTGGATAGCTGTTCGTCGGTGAACACATGGGAGCGCGCCGACACCACGGTGTAAACGTTGCGCGCGTCTATCATCAGCACGGTGTCCAGCAGCTTCTTCGGCTTGCCCTTGTCGAAGAACCACAGGGTGCAGGGCAGGCTGCGGGTGTAGAAGAACTTGGGGCCG
>DATDDN010000002.1:0-14506 GCA_036523795.1 Gallionellaceae bacterium
GCTTCCTGGGGCATCAGGTGTTTCATGCCCTCTATTGTCCCGGGTTTTGGCGGTGAATCGCCGCTGCCCGCCCGGCCTTTCTACAATTGAGCCCCATGAAGCCTATGCACTACACCCGCGCCCAAGCCCTGCCCGGTATCCTGGCCCGCCGCATCGTCATCCTGGATGGCGCCATGGGCACCATGATCCAGCGCCACAAGCTGGGCGAGGCGGACTATCGCGGCGAACGCTTCAAGGACTGGCACCGCGACCTCAAGGGAAACAACGACCTGCTGGTGCTGACCAGGCCAGAGGTGATCAAGGGCATCCACAGCGAATACCTGGAAGCCGGCGCCGACATCATCGAAACCAACACCTTTGGCGCCAATGCGACCACACTCAAGGCCTACGGCATGGAGTCGCTCAACTACGAGCTGAACAAGGCCGGCGCGCGGCTCGCGCGTGACGCCTGCGACGCCTATGAAACACCGGACAAGCCGCGCTTCGTCGCCGGCGTGCTGGGTCCCACCGACAAGACCGCCACCATCTCGCCGGACGTGAACGATCCGGCCGCGCGCAACATCAGCTTCGACCAGCTGGTGGCTGATTACGCCGAGGCCACCCGCGGTCTGATCGACGGCGGCGCCGACCTGCTGCTGATCGAGACCATCTTCGACACGCTCAACGCCAAGGCCGCCATTTTCGCGGTGCAGCAGGTGTTCGATGAGCGCGGCAGTGGACTGCCCATCATGATCTCCGGCACGATTACGGACGCCTCCGGTCGCACGCTCACCGGCCAGGTGACCGAAGCCTTCTACAACTCGCTGGCCCACGCCAAGCCCATCTCCATCGGCCTCAACTGCGCGCTGGGTGCGGAAGAGCTGCGCCAGTACGTGGCCGAGATGTCGCGCGTGGCCAATTGCTACGTCAGCGCGCATCCCAACGCCGGCCTGCCAAATCCGCTGGCGGAAACCGGTTACGACGACACGCCGGAAAACATGGCTGGTCACATCAGGGAGTGGGCCGAGAGCGGTTTCCTCAACATCATCGGCGGCTGTTGCGGCACCTCGCCCGCCTTCATCAAGGCCATTGCCGACACGGTAAAAGACATCCCGCCGCGCCGCCTGCCCGAGATTCCTGTGGAGTGCCGTCTGTCCGGCCTGGAACCATTCAACATCGGCGAGAGTTCGCTGTTCGTGAACGTGGGCGAGCGCGCCAACGTCACCGGCTCGGCCAAGTTCAAGCGCCTGATCCTCGAAGGCAACTACGAAGAGGCGCTGGACATCTGCAAACAGCAGGTGGAAACCGGCGCACAGGTGATCGACATCAACATGGACGAGGCCATGCTGGACGGCGAAGCCGCCATGGTGAAGTTTCTCAACCTGATCGCCTCCGAGCCGGACATCTCCAAGGTGCCGGTGATGATCGACTCGTCCAAGTGGAGCATCATCGAGGCCGGGCTCAAGTGCGTGCAGGGCAAGCCCATCGTCAACTCGATCTCGCTCAAGGAAGGCGAGGAGAACTTCATCAAGTACGCCACTCTGGTGCGCCGCTACGGTGCGGCGGCCGTGGTGATGGCGTTCGACGAGCAGGGTCAGGCCGATACCTACCAGCGCAAGACCGAAATCTGCCAGCGCAGCTACGACATCCTGGTCAACAAGGTCGGCTTCCCGCCGGAAGACATCATCTTCGATCCGAACATCTTTGCCATCGCCACCGGTATCGAGGAGCACAACAACTACGCGGTGGACTTTATCGAGGCCACGCGCTGGATCAGGCAGAACCTGCCCTACGCCAAGGTGAGCGGCGGCGTGTCCAACGTATCATTCTCCTTCCGCGGCAACGAGCCGGTGCGCGAAGCGATCCACACCGTGTTCCTGTACCACGCCATCAAGGCCGGCATGAACATGGGCATCGTCAACGCCGGCCAGCTCGGCGTGTATGAAGAGATACCCAAAGAGCTGCGCGACGCGGTGGAAGACGTGGTGCTCAATCGCTCACCCGATGCCGGCGAAAAGCTGGTGAAGCTGGCCGAGACGGTGAAGGGCGGCGGCAAGGAGCAGGTGGAAGACCTGGCGTGGCGCAATGGTGCCGTGCAGGAACGCCTGACCCACGCGCTGGTGCGCGGCATCACCACCTACATCATCGAAGACACCGAAGAAGCTCGCCTGCAGGCAAAGACGCCGGTGGACGTGATCGAAGGGCCGCTGATGGCGGGCATGAATGTCGTGGGCGACCTGTTCGGCGCGGGCAAGATGTTCCTGCCGCAGGTGGTGAAATCGGCGCGCGTGATGAAGCAGGCCGTGGCCCATCTTATCCCCTACATCGAGGCGGAGAAGGCCAAGTCCGGGGACAGCAAGCCCAAGGGCAAGATCGTGATGGCCACGGTGAAGGGCGACGTGCACGACATCGGCAAGAACATCGTGACGGTGGTGCTGCAGTGCAACAACTTCGAAGTGGTGAACATGGGCGTGATGGTGCCGTGCCAGCAGATTCTCGACACCGCGCGCGAGCACAATGCCGACATCATCGGCCTGTCCGGCCTCATCACTCCCTCGCTGGAAGAGATGGCGCATGTGGCCAAGGAGATGGAGCGCCAGGGCTTCAAGATCCCGCTGCTGATCGGCGGCGCCACCACCTCGCGCGTGCACACCGCGGTGAAGATCGAGCCGAATTACCCGAGCGGCACCACCGTGTACGTCACCGACGCTTCACGTGCGGTGGGCGTATGCAGCAACCTGCTCTCCGACACGTTGCGCGACGACTACGTGGCCGGCCTCAAGCAGGAATACGCCGCGCAACGCGAACAGCACGAGAGCAAGAAGAGCAAGGCGGTGTATGTTTCCCTTCAGGAGGCACGCGAGCACGGCTTCCATGCCGACTGGAAAAACTACACCCCGCCCAAGCCGAAGATGCTGGGCGTGCGCAAGCTGGAGAACTATCCGCTCGACATCCTGGTGGACTTCATCGACTGGTCGCCGTTCTTCAATGCCTGGGAGCTCGCCGGGCGTTACCCCAAAATCCTGCAGGACGAGGTGGTGGGTGAAGAAGCACGCAAGCTGTTCGCCGACGCGCAGGCCATGCTGAAAAAGATCATCGATGAAAAATGGCTCAGCGCCAACGCCGTGTTCGGCCTGTTCCCGGCCAACCGCGTCAATGCAGACGACATCGAAATCTACACCGACGACTCGCGCAAACAGATCGCGATGACCTGGCACAATCTGCGCCAGCAGACGAAGAAGCCGGCCGATATCCCCAACTTCTGTCTGGCCGATTTCATAGCGCCGAAGGAGAGTGGCGTGGCCGATTACATCGGCGGCTTTGCGGTTACGGCTGGCCTCAACATCGATGCGCACGTGGCCGAGTTCGAAAGACAGAATGACGATTACAGCGCGATCCTGCTCAAATCGCTGGCCGATCGCCTGGCCGAGGCCTTTGCCGAGCACCTGCATCTGCGCGTGCGCCGCGAATTCTGGGGCTATGCCGCCGATGAGGCGCTGGATAACGACGCCCTGATCGGCGAGAAATACCGCGGTATCCGCCCTGCCCCGGGTTACCCGGCCTGCCCCGACCATACCGAGAAGGGGCCGCTGTTCGAGCTGCTGCAGGCGCCCGTCAACGCCGGCATCACCATCACCGAAAGCTTCGCCATGCTGCCCACCGCGGCGGTGAGCGGCTTCTACTTCTCGCATCCGCAGGCGCAGTATTTCGCCACCGGCAAGATAGGCAAGGATCAGGTGGAGGACTATGCAAAGCGCAAGGGCATGACGCTGGAAGAGGCTGAGCGCTGGCTGGCGCCGGTGCTGAGTTACTGACGCAGCCGTATCAGTTGCAGATGCGCGATGGTGTTGTTAATTGGAGTAGCTGAGGTTTAACTGTCATCAAAGGGGGTGGGGAACATGAAAAAAGCATCGATTACGTTGTTTGTTGGGCTGCTCATGTCGGCGGCAAGCATTGCTTATGCAGGGGACTGGAATCTCGTCAAGAATGTGAAGCGCCTTGAGCAGATCGAGCCCGATTACAAGGACGATAAACCCATCGACAAAAAATTCCTCGATGTGCTCGATCTGACCGAGAAGACCAGGAAGGACGGCGAGGTCTACGAAGAGGCAAAACGCATCGCCAATATTCCCGCGCTGCAGCAGAGCAAATACATGGACTCCTTCCAGTATTACATGCTGGTGAAATCGCTGGGCGTGTCCAAGATCGGCACCTCCGAACCGGACCACTGGCTGGTGTTGCTCAATGCGCATGAGAAGAGCCCTCACCTGCTGGCAGCCTGGCTGGTGCACATGAAATTGCTGGCCAAGAACTCGCCGGAGCAGCAGCGTGACGTGCGTGCCCTGGTCGACTGGATCAAGGCGCAAAAGCCGGAAATGAAGGTGCGCGCTCCCGAATATTCCGGGAACATGCTCATGGGCTACAAACCGCGTTCGGATTTTGCCGATGGCGACTATCCGAAGTTTCATACTTTGGCCAATTACAGGGCTGCGGTCACGCCGTCCGCCGGATTTCAGGATGACGACGTCTATGTCACCCTGCTTGCAAAGATCAAAGACGGGCGTGAGGATGTGCTGAGCGAGATGTCCGGCATTTACCGCAAGATGGGCAAGCGCAAGGAAGCGTCGGACACCGTCTATCAGCTGGCCGAACTCAAGCTGAAGACCAAGGATTTCCAGGGTGCAAAGTCGCTGCTCGATGACGCGATAAAGCTCAATCCTGAAAATACGGGTGCGGTCAAAGAGCGCGACCGCATCAAGCTGGAGCTGACCTACCAGTCGCTGGCGCCGGTTGCACCGGTGGCGGCGCCAGCAACCCCTGCACCAGCGCAGCAGAACGTTCAGACCGCGCAGGAACCGCATCCTGTGGCCAACGCCCAGGCTCAGGATATCAGTGCAAAGTAACGACAAGGGAGAAATGATGATGCAAAGGAAAATCTGGATGCCCCTGGCGGCGCTGCTTGCCGCCAGCCTGTTTGCCACCGCGGCCTGCAGCGAGCAGGGCGCTACGCCGGCTGCCGCCAGCAAAGTGGTCGAGCTGGTGAAGCAGGACGTCAAGCCGGGCACTGGTGCCACTGCGGTGGCTGGCAGCAACGTGACGGTGCACTACACCGGCTGGCTGTATGACGAAGCAGCACCCGACCATCACGGCAAGAAGTTCGACAGCTCGCGCGACCGCGGCACGCCGTTCCGCTTTGCGCTGGGTGCGGGGATGGTGATCAAGGGCTGGGACCAGGGCGTGGAAGGCATGAAAGTGGGCGGCCAGCGCACGCTGATCATTCCGCCCGGGCTGGGCTACGGTGCGCGTGGAGCGGGTAGCGTGATTCCGCCGAATGCGACGCTGGTGTTTGACGTGGAGTTGCTGGGCGTAAATTGATCGACAGATCGCATTCCGTCAGGCTAACGCCATGAATCTGATCTCCAATCCTCTGCTGGTCACCGCGCTGATGCTGGCGGTGTCCAACCTGTTCATGACCTTCGCCTGGTATGGCCACCTGAAGAATTTTTCCAGCTCGCCCTGGTATGTGGCCGCGCTGGTGAGCTGGGGCATTGCGCTGTTCGAGTACCTGATCCAGGTGCCGGCCAACCGCATCGGCTACACCCAGCTCAGCCTGGGCCAGCTGAAGATCATGCAGGAGGTGATCACCCTGTCGATCTTCGTGCCGTTTGCCGTGCTGTACATGAACCAGCCGCTGAAGCTTGATTATCTGTGGGCGGGGCTGTGCCTGATGGGCGCGGTGTATTTCATTTTCAGAACCTAGAAAAACCGTTCATGCTGAGCTCGTCGAAGCATGAACACTGCACCTCCCTTCCCCCTGTGACAAGTTCAGGGCGAGCGGAAGTAAAGAGTCACATCGGGCATTTGGACTAGACATGCAAAAACACATACACATCCTCGGCATCTGCGGCACCTTCATGGGCGGCATCGCCGCCATCGCCAAGCAGGCCGGCTATCGCGTCACTGGCTGTGACGCCAACGTCTATCCACCGATGAGCACCCAGCTGGAAGAACAGGGCATAGAGCTGATTGAAGGCTGGGGGGGGGAGCAGCTGGAACTGAAGCCGGATGTGTTCGTGATTGGCAACGTGGTGTCGCGCGGCAACCCGCTGATGGAAGAAATCCTCAACCGCAACCTGCCTTATGTGTCCGGTCCGCAGTGGCTGGCAGATGAGCTGCTGCGCGACAAATGGGTGCTGGGCGTGGCGGGCACGCACGGCAAGACCACCACCACTTCCATGCTGGCGTGGATACTGGAACATGCCGGGCTCAACCCCGGCTTCCTCATCGGCGGAGTGCCGCAGAATTTCGGAATCTCTGCGCGCATCACCGAGTCACCGTTCTTCGTGATCGAGGCGGACGAATACGACACCGCCTTCTTCGACAAGCGTTCCAAGTTCGTGCACTACCACCCGCGCACCGCCGTGCTCAACAACCTGGAATTCGATCACGCCGATATCTTCGACGACCTCACTGCGATCGAAACGCAGTTCCACCATCTGGTGCGCACCGTGCCCGGCAACGGCCTGGTGGTATGCAATGGCCGCGAGGAATCGCTTGCGCGCGTCATCGAGCGCGGCTGCTGGACCCCGGTGGAAAAGTTCGGCAGCAAGGAAGGCTGGACCATCGACGACAGCGATCTGGTGTCGCTGCATGGCGTGCCGATGGGCACGCTCAACTGGGAGCTGCTGGGCGAGCACAACCGCATGAACGCGCTGGCCGCGCTGGCCGCCGCGCGCCATGCCGGCGTGGCGGTGGCGCAGGGATTGATTGCGCTGAGCGAATTCAAGAACGTGAAGCGGCGCATGGAAGTGCGCGGCACCGTCAACGGCATCACCGTGTACGACGACTTCGCCCACCACCCCACCGCCATCGACACTACCGTGGCCGGCCTGCGCCGCAAGGTCGGTGCTGCACGCATCCTCGCCGTGCTGGAGCCGCGCTCCAACACCATGAAGCTGGGCGTGATGAAAGACGCCCTCCCCGCCAGCCTGCAGCAGGCCGACCTCACCTTCTGCTACAGCGCCAACCTCGGCTGGGATGCTGCCGGCGCACTCGCCCCCATGGGCAGCAAGGCAGTGGTGAAAGACGACCTAAACGAACTGATCGAAGCCATCGCCGCCGCCGCCAAGCCAGGCGACCAGCTGCTGGTGATGAGCAACGGCGGCTTTGGCGGCATCCACGACAAACTGCTCAAACGCCTGGCCCACTGAGGCGACATCTCGCCCTGCCAGCTGTGCTTCGGACAGACCTGGAGAACAAATTGAACATCGGTTACATCGGTTTGGGTGTCATGGGGCAGGGTTGCGCCAGCAACCTGCTCAAGGCCGGGCAAGCGCTGCAGGTGCATGCCCGCCGTGCCGAGCAGATGCAGCCACTGGTGGCAGCGGGCGCCACGCCACATGACAGCCCGGCCACGCTGGCGGCGCACTGCGACATCATCTTCACCAATGTATCCGACACACCGGGCGTGCAGCAGGTGGTGCTGGGCGACCACGGCATCATCCACGGCGCGCGAGCGGGCAGCGTGGTGGTGGACATGAGCACCATCCTGCCTTCGGCCGCACGCAGCATCGCCGCGACGCTGGCCAGCCAGCAGATCGAGTTTCTGGATGCACCGGTTTCCGGTGGCAGCCAGGGCGCGCAGGAGGGTACGCTGTCCATCATGGTGGGCGGCAAGGCTGAGGTATTCCAGCGCGTGCTGCCGCTGCTGCAGGCCATGGGCAAGAACATCGTGCACATCGGCGACGCGGGTGCGGGGCAGGTGGCCAAGGCGTGCAACCAGATCGTCGTCACCCAGACCCTGGGCGCGATTGCCGAAGCCTACACCCTGGCCAAGGCCGCCGGGGTGGACCCGGCGCGGGTGCGCGCCGCCCTGCTGGGCGGCTTCGCCGGCAGCAAGATGCTGGAGGTGCACGGCCAGCGCATGCTCAGCCACCAGTTCACTCCCGGCTTCAAGGCGAGGCTGCACGACAAGGACATGCGCATCGTGCAGCAGTTTGCCCAGGAGATGGGGCTGGAACTGCCCGGCACCGAACTGGTGGCGGGCTACATCCACGCGCTGGTGGAGGCAGGGCTGGGGGAGCAGGATTCTTCAGCGCTCTCTACGCTGTTTGAGAAGAAGCTGGGTAAAGAGTTTGGGTCGAAAGAGTGAAGTGTCATCGATCAAATTTGACTCTATCGATTTCTTATCGTGCTAGCCAAGGGGCGAGACTTGGAGCGACGGGATAGCTGTAGGTAATTTATACATGGCTATTTATTAAGTTGAGCTTGACGAGATTCTGGCGCCAGTTCACGAATTTTTTCTGCTGCGCGACGAGCATCCGAAGTACGCTTCGCGCCTTGAAAAGCTAACTTCAAATCTATCCAGGCGCCAGTGTATTTTGGATTGATTTCAACAGCCTTATTTGCGGCCTGGATGGCCTCTTCCCATTTTCCCAAACTGAGATACTCAAATGACATAGCTTGCCAGCCAGTTGAGAAACTTGGGTCAATGGCGACAGCTTTTTGAAATGCAAGAATAGCCCGATCAAATTGGCCATCAGTGTGTAAGGCGCTACCAAGAAGACCCCACGCTATTGGGTTGTCAGGGTTGTGACTAACATTGCTTTCCACGAGTGCAATGGCACTAGTTGCCTTACCCTGAGCAAAGTAGGTATCAGCAAGATTGGAAATAGCATCTTGGTAGTCAGGTTGAATTGCGATTGCTTGTGTAAAAAGGCTCTCGGCCAGTTCAGCTTGATCTTGGGTTAATGGAAAGGCGCCATTATCAAGAATGCCAATCCCTATATTGTTAAGTGCTTCAGCGTCATTCCTTCGTTCATGTAAGGCGGCCTTACAAGACTGAGCGCGCCGCATGATGGCTTCATGATTGGAAAGTTTAACGTCATAGGTGGTGGCGTCACGTTCGTCCGCTCGATGCCTCAGGATGGGTTGGTGGCAGAGAGCTATGTTTGTGGTTAGTTCGCGATGTACGCCCTCATCCGCCATACAGGTCTGCCAAAGAAAGAGCGCTACGAAAGGGGACGCAAATTTCGTGATCGAGGGTACAGCGCAAGGCCTATATGCGCTAAATAAAACTAGTTTCATAGGTCCAGGATTCTCCAACCGTTTGTCATTCAATTCTCAATTCTTCTGTAACAGCACCCCAAACTGCCGCACAATTACCGGCGCGCTGAACTGCTGCGCCACCCACTCTCTCCCCCCCGCCGCCATCTGCTTGCGCAACGCCGCATCCTGCGCCAGCTTGAGGATGGCATCGCGCCAGGCCGCCACATCGCCCGGAGGAAGCAGCAGGCCGGTGGTGCCGGGCTGCAGGGTCTCGGGGATGCCGCCGTTGTCGCTGCACAGCACCGGCACGCCGCAGGCTTGTGCCTCCACCGACACGCGGCCGAAGGTTTCGCCGCCCACCGAGCACATCGCCAGCATGTCCATCGCCGCGTAGTAGGGGCGCACGTCCGGAGTCCAGCCGTGCTGGGTGTGGCGCTCGGCAAAGCCGCCAGTTTGGATGCGCGCCTTCAGCTCGGCATCGCCCGGGCCTTCTCCTATCCACATGGCCTTGATGTGCGGGTTTTGCGCCATGGCCTGGTTGAGTGAATCGGCCAGCTGAAAAATGCCTTTGTCCGGGTGCAGGGCACCGACGAAGCCAAGCACCACATCACTCTCGCCATAGCCCAGACGCGCACGGCTTTCATCGCGCTGGCCCGGCTGCAGCTGGAAGTGGGCCAGGTCTAGCGGATTGTGCAGCACCTGCAGGCGCTCGGGCGGGATGCCGCGTGCTATGAAGCGCTTGCGCATGAAGTCGGAGATGACGATGAAGCGGGTGGCCAAGCGCGGGATGAAGTAGTTGGTGGCCGGGCGCATGGGGAAATCCATGTGCTTGAACAGCGCCAGCCTGATGCCGCGCAAACGTGCCAGCAGGGCGAGTGGCCAGTATTCCTTGCTGAAGCTGCCGATGATCCAGTCCGGCTGGAAACTGCTGCAGGTGCGCCACACGGTGGAAAAGCCGCGCGGGTCGAAGGCGTTGCGGAACACGCCGTCGATCAGCTGCACGCCGCTGCCCTGCAGGCCGATGGAGATGGGCGCGCCGGGGTAGACCACGGCGGCCACTTCATGACCGGCGTCATGAAGAGAGCGCGCCAGGGTGACGAAGTGGCTTTCGGTGCCGCCGCCGCCGCGATTGGTTCCCACGAACAGCAAGCGCATCAGCGGCCGTCCTCGTAGCCGGTGAGCAGCTTGAGCGCCACCAGGTGCAGCATGTTGCTGCCGGTGATCAGCACGCGCCGGAGCTGCATCAAATCATCGCCGGGTCTGGCGCGACCGCGCGCGGTGGTGGTGGCGGCGGCATAGCCGGCGGCGCGCGTCGCCTCTGCCACGCGCACATCGTAATCGCCATAGGGATAGCAGAACTGGGTGACCGGCGCACCGATCAGCGCCTCCAGCTCGGCCTTGCTGCCGGCCAGCTCCTGCTGGAGCTGCTCGTCAGTGCATTGGGTGAGGCGCGGATGGGTGCGCGAATGGGCGCCCACTTCCATGCCGGCGGCGTGCCACTCGCGCATCTGCGCGGCAGACATCAGGGGCTTGTCCACCTTGAGCGCGGCGCCATCCCAGTCGTTGCTGCGGCCCAGGCGGTCACTGACGAAATAGCAGGTGGCGCTGAAGCCATTGGCGTGCAGTGCGGGCAGCGCGTTGTCATAGGTGTCGAGATAGCCGTCGTCCAGGGTGATCACCGCCACCTTGCCCTGTTTCTCTCCGCGCAGGTAGGGCATGGCGGCGGACATCGACAGCCCCTGGTAGCCGAGCAGGCGCAGCAGCCTCATCTGCCGCGCAAACGATTTGCTGCGCACGTACAGGCCACGCAGGCGCGCGCCTGCCGGCGGGGTGCCGATGTTGTGGTACATCAGGATGGGGATGGCGGTCACGGGTGGTATCAGTCGTTGGATGCAGCGGCGAAGCATAGCGCAGGGCGGCGGACAGCGTCCACAACAAAACTCCCGCGCTCGTCGCTATTGCAGGATGAACTCAACCACCTCGGTCGGGTTGTCGGTGAAGGGGCGCCCGAGGCTGATGCTGCCGGAGCCACGCAGGGTCAGATCCTGGTGCAGCAGCTGCACCACGCGCTTGTCGCTGAAGCGGACGTAGCTGCCGTTGGCGCTGTAATCGACGAACACGAACTTGTTGAAGTACAGCTCGATACGCGCATGCTGGCGCGAGGCCTGGCTGTCGCGGATCACCAGGTCGCAGCTGTCGCCGCGGCCCAGCACGATGCTGGTCCGCTGCGCGCTCACCACCAGCATCTGGTCGTGGTAGCGCAGCAGCAGCTCGTTGCGCGCCTCGCTCGGTTCGCGCAGCTTGGCCAGGCCCACGCGGCTGATGGTGGTGTCGTCGTGTTCCCAGGTCACCAGGTAAATGTCGAAGCCGTTCTGGTCGGCGCGAGCCTTGGCGCGCATCACCTGGCGCACCTTGCTGCGCAGCCTGGAGGGCAGTGCCTCGGCGGCCTGCAGGGTGGCCATGATCTGGCGTGCGCGGGTGATGGCGGTAACGCGTGCGGCGGTGTTGACGGCATCGCCGGTGATCTCGCCGTCGCGCATGGTGACTTCGCCATAGTGGAAGCCGATGCGCACGTGCAGCGGGTATTCGCCACCGAGCAGGCTCTGGCTCACCGCAAGCTGCATGGCGCAGGCAGCCTGCATGGCGTCCTCGACATTCGGGAACGAGCAAAGGATTTCATTCACGATGGTCTTGTGCAGGGTGCCGTGGAAACGCTCGACCTGTTCGTTGAGCAGGGCGATGCAGTTGGTGACCAGGCGGCGGATCAGGTCTTCGCCGATTTTTTCATACAGCGCGTCGTTTACCGTGATGTCGGCAAACAGGATGGCGCGTCGTGTCGTGTTGTTTCCGCTCATGCCGGCCTCAGTCGCTTACTGCACGTATGGTCATGGTGCCGCGATACAGGCGCACATCCATGCGGTTGAGGAAGGACATGCCGAGCAGCATCTCCTCACCCAGACGCGGCGAGATGGCGGCCGACACGTCGTGCGCCACGATGCCGCCCAGCTGCACGGTGGCCAGGCGCGTCATGTAGCTGACCGTATCGCCATTGGCCGTTGAGGTGCGCACCGCGTTGATGCTGTGCAAACCCAGCTTGTCGGCCAGCGTCTGCGAAATGGCGACGTCGGTGGCACCGGTGTCCACCATCACCGGGATGGTGACGCCGTTGATCACCGCTTCGGCACGGTAGTGGCCGGAAAGGTCGCGTTGCAGCACCACTTCGGCTTCGTTGCCAAGCCTGGAGGCGCGATTGGGATTGAGCTGCGTGAACATGAAATAAAACAGCCCGCCGCCCAGCGCCAGCCAGACCAGGATGATCAGCAGGCTCTTGGACAGTGGCTGGGTGGAGGTCGTCATGGCAGGCTGAACTGGCGTGTGGTCAGGTTGCGTGGGTCACCACGGAGAAATCGATCAGGTCGCCCGGATTGTCCGCGTACGATTGTCCGACGCTGATGGTGCCATCACCCACCAGCACCGCTTCCTCGCGGTTGATGCGCACGATCTGACCATTGCTGAAATGGATATACGTGCCGTTGCTGCTGTGGTCGGACAGGATGAATTTGCCCAGGCGCAGCTCGACGTGGGCATGCTGGCGCGAGGCAAAATCGTTCTTCACCAGCAACTGGCAGGAAGCATCGCGTCCAATCTGCAGATTGCGGTTTACGTCGCTGACATGCAGGGTGAGGCCGCGATAGCGCAGGGTGAGTTCGTCGCCGCCGGAGGCCCTGCGGTAGGCGGGAATGCCGATGCGCGTGCTTTCCACATCGTCGCGCTCCCAGCTCACCTGGTAGATGTCGAAGGCCTCCTGCTTGCCCTTGAATTCGGCGCGCATGATCTTGCGCGCTTTTTGCACCAGTTCGGGCGGCATCCCTTCGATCGCTGCGGTGGTGGTCATGATCTGGTTGGTGCGGGTGATCGAGGTGACGCGCGCAGCCACATTGACCGCATCCCCATACACATCACCTTCTTCATACAGCACATCGCCGATATGGAAGCCGACGCGGATGTACAGCGGATGCGCACTGTGCTGGTTGTCGGTGTGCACAGCCAGCTGCATCTCACAGGCGGCACGCATAGCCGCCTCCGCGCTGGGGAAGGTGCACATGATCTCGTCGCCCAGCGTCTTGATCAGGGCGCCACGGTAGGTCGTTGCCACTCCGACCAGCATGCCCAGGCAGCGCGCCACCAGGCGGCGCGCTTCCACGTCTCCCAGCTTGTCATACAGCGCCGTGCTGCCGCTGATGTCGGCGAACAGGATGGCCAGCTTGTGCTTGTGTGCGCTCATGGCTTACCCGTTGGCACCAAACATCATGCGCCGCGCCACGAAGCGCTTGGCCAAGGGCAGGCAGTCGAGCGCGCTGAGCGCAGCGCCACGGGCCGGCCTGAGCAGCGGCAGCTCGTTGGAAAACAGGCGTACCAGCCCGTCGGTAAAGCGGATGATGGCGGCGCGGTCGAGGCGACGGCTGTCTTCGTAGGCAGCCAGCGCGGCCGCGCTGCCGGGATCTGCGGCGTGGTCCTGCACCACCTGGGCCAGTTCCCACGCATCGCGCAGGCCCATGTTGAAGCCCTGCCCGGCCACCGGGTGCATGGTCTGCGCGGCGTTGCCGATCAGCACGGTGCGCGGCAGGGTCAGCGCGGGCGCGCGTCGCAGGCGCAAGGGGAAGCTGCTGCGCGTCCCCACGCTGAGGAAACGCCCGACACGGTCGCCGAAATGCTGCTGCAGGCGCGCCAGGAACTCCGCCTCGCTCCACTGCAGCGCCTGCGCGGCCTCGGCATGCGTCATGGTCCACACCAGTTCGTAGCCATCGCGATAGGGCAGCAGCGCCACAGGGCCCTGGCTGGTGAAGCGTTCGAATGCGGTATCGGCCCGCGTGTGGCTGGCGGTGAGATGGGCGATCACCGCGCTCTGTCCGTAATCGTGTACCTGTGCAGGGTGGCTGGCTTCAAGCAGGCGGCCGCCGTCGGCCACCACGGCCAGGCGCGCACGCAGCTGCTGGCCGCGGCCATCCAGCTGGTAGTCGATATGGGCTGCTTCGGCGTCATGATGCAGGCCGGTCACGGTGGCGCCGGTGAGGCAGCGCGTGGCGGTGTTCTGCACGGCCTGCCACAGCGCGGCGTGCAGCGCAGGATAGGGCAGCACGTAGCCGAGATCGGGCACCTGCAGCTCGTCGGCGCGCAACACGCTGCGCCCGAGGCTGCCCTTCTGCGAGATGTGGATGGTGCGGATGGCGGAGCGCTGTTCGATCGATTGCCAGACGCCCAGGCGCTGCAGCAGCAGGCGGCTGCCGTAGGACAGGGCGAGTGCGCGCGGATCGGCCTGCAGGGCCTCCGGCGGGCGCGCTTCCAGCAAGACCACGGCGAGTCCGCTGTCGCGCAGGGCAAGCGCCAGCGCGGCACCCACCGGGCCGCCGCCGATAATCGCCAGATCGCATTCAGACGGATTCATGTCGCATCAACTCTTCAATTGCCTGCACGGATT
>DATDDN010000003.1:0-3067 GCA_036523795.1 Gallionellaceae bacterium
GACTTCGACGAGCTGCGCACCCACAGCAACGAGATCCTGAACATTCTGGAGAGCAAGGACCTGCAGATCTTCTTCCAGCACGACAAGGACTGGTTCTACCGCAGCGAAGAGCGCAGGTGGATCACCATGAATGACAACAGCGGCTGGCGCCGCATCGAGCTCAGGCATGGCAAACAGAGCCGCGGCATCATGCATATCGCCTGAGCGCGCCCCTGACATCTTGCAGACAAAAAAGGCCTGCAAAATGTAGGCCTTTTCTATCCCTCGCCGGCGAGCAAATCTTATTGCGGAAGCATGCGATCGGCTGCAGTGAAGTATTTGCGTGCGTACACAACCAGCTGCGCATCGGTGGGGTGATCGATCGATTCCACACCGATGACCTTGTTGCTCATGTTCGCATCGTGGCTGTGAATGTGCTTGACCAGATTGAGTTTGGCGTTGGCCGGACCAACGATCAGGATTTCCTGCGCGCCTTTGAGCGCCTCGACAACCGAGTGATAGAAATCACGGTCTTCCGGTGTGCGCCCGGTGCCAACGGCACCACCCTTGTCATTGCCGCGTTTGTGGTGCAGCTTTTGATGCCCTTTGGCGGGACGCAGAACGGACGACTCCACATCATCCATGCTGATGTGCATGACGTGAGCCTCGGCGTGATCGATCCATACAACAGCGTGATAGTGAGACATGAACTTACCTCTTTTGGTTATTGATGAACTGCTGATTTACTTATGAACTTTTTCAGCCGAAATTTCAAGACGGCAGGCCGGCATACCCGAGCAATCTGTTGAGACATGTGAGGTGAAGCTGGCCGATAAGCCGGGTTCTGTCGTGGACAGTCATTCCTCTAGGCGTTTCGTTACCTGACGCTCGAGCAACCTACCCGCAAGCGACGCGAGCAACGTCATAGCCTGCTTATTTGGTCTTGCTCCGGATGGAGTTTACCGTGCCGTCCGTGTTACCACGTCCGCGGTGGGCTCTTACCCCGCCGTTTCACCCTTGCCTGATCTGCTTGCGCAGCCATCGGCGGTCTGTTCTCTGTGGCACTGTTCATCGCCTCACGGCGTCCGGCCGTTAACCGGCATCCTGCTCTGTGGAGCCCGGACTTTCCTCCCCGTATGCAAGCATACGCGGCGACTGCCTGGCCAGCTTCATTGCGATTTTACCACGCGGCACCGCTCGACGCAGCGCGCATGCTTCATCTGGATCCGTCAAACAGGACTTCCATCCTGAGCAGCAGCATCGGGCTGGTGACGAAATTGTTGGTCTTGGCAAAATGCAGCTGCGGGCTGGCCTCGAGGAACACCCACTCCTTGTGCAGGCGATAGCGGTAGAGCATGAGAAACACGTATTCGGTGGCGATCAGCTCGGGCTGACTCGCACCGATGACGCTGGTCTGATACAGCACGGAGGTGCGGTCACTGACGGTGTGGTAAAGCGAGAAGTCCTGGCGCAGATCGAAGTTGTGCGGGTCATTCATCCAGGTGGCGGTGCTGGTGGCGCGGAACAGCCACTGCGGGGTAAAGAAACGCTCGAAGTCGATCTGTGTGGTTTCACCTGCACCGATGCTGGCAAACCAGAATACGGACTGGGCGATCTTCATGCGCCAGAAATCGATCGGTAGCGCGTAGCTGACGCGGGTGCGGGCAAACGGATCCAGCGGGATGCGCGCTTTCACGCCGACATCGGCGCTGTAGTGCCAGGGAGTCTGTTCCGGCGGCTTTTCATAGCGGATGGCGGCAGACTGATTGTTGCTGGTAGTCACGTCGTTGGCCAGCACCGGGCGCTGTTTGCTGGTATCGCCGGAGAGATTCTTTTCCGGGTTGGATTCCAGCATCAGGCTGAAGCGCCGCTGGGTGGCCGGCAGTTCGAACTTGGCCTGGCCATCCAGCACCGCGCTGCCGTCACCGCCCGGCTGAAGCACCTTGGCGAGGTTGATCTGCAGCACGCTCTTGTTGACCTCCTGGAAGTAGCGCGGGTCGCCGAAGAAACGGTCGACTTCGTTGGCAAAATTGGAGAACTGCTCGGACCAGTAATTGCGCGGCGCATCGGCCTCTTGCAGCAGGCCGGTCACCACCGGCAGCTGAATCTCCGGCGTGGGAGTGGCACCCGCCTTGGAAGGTTCTGCCGCCACCGCCGAGGCAGGCACGACCGCCGACGCCGGGGCAACAGCAGAAGCTGGCCCCACTGTCGAGGCAGCCAGCGGCGCCGACGCGGCCAGCTCTTCCGCGCCGGCCGCATGCACCAGCAGCAACGCACACACCAGGCCGCCGAAACTCAGGTGATCAAGCAGGTGCATGCGCATCTCCGGATGCAGCGGCACTAATTGTCGCTGGCGGTGCGGGCCTTGTCGAGGTCCGCCTGCATGCCCTGCGCACGCGTGAAGAACGCATCCGGTGCAAGCGGCTGGCCGACAATATCGGACGCTGGCAGCATTACTCCCGGGAAGTCGAGATTGCTGTTGAATTCACTGTCGCGCACATGGCTGGAAAACACCACGATGCCGAGCACCCCCACGGCAAACAGTCCGGACGACCACGCCACGGTCCTGCGCCGCAACTGGGTGGCAAAGTGCAGATGGCCGAAAAGCAGACTGCCGCCAATCAGCGTCACCACCAGCGACTGGATCACGCTGGCCGAGGTGTCGGCGGAAAATGCAAAGCTGTAATATTCGGTGAAATAGTCGAGGCCGAACAGCGCGAGCATGGCCAGCAGGACCATGCTTGCATGCGCCAGGTAGGCGGCGCGGTGGCCGAGGATGCGCCCGATGAAGGCCCAGATGCCGGCCCACACCAGCAGCCCGAGCATGGGGCTCAAGGTATCCAGTGCCATTTCCTGGTACTTGATCTTCTGGAAGGTAAGCGAGTATTTCTCCAGCAGGACCAGGCTGGCCACCGCCAGCGCCAGCGGCAACATCACCCGCCAGCTCGCCAGCAGATTCCGCGCCGAAGCGCGCCGGCGATTGGCCAGCACGGTAGGCGCCACGGCAAAATCGCTGCGGCGCAGGCGGATATGCGTATTGCCGACCAGCAGCTGGCTCTCGCTGTCCAGCGCGAGGGCATCGACACGG
>DATDDN010000004.1:0-29284 GCA_036523795.1 Gallionellaceae bacterium
GACGGGCGGCATCGCAGGCGCGGACACGATCAAGATCGGGCTGATGGCCCCCGTGACCGGCTCGTGGGCGAGCGAGGGCCAGGAGATGAAGAAGAACGTGGAGCTGCTCGCCGAGGGCGTGAACGCCCGGGGCGGACTCCTCGGGAAGAAGGTCGAGATCATCACGGAGGACGACGGCGGCGACCCCCGCACGGCGTCCCTGGCCGCCCAGCGCCTCTCCACGAAGGGCGTCGTCGCGGTGATCGGAAATGTTACCCGCGCTGACGCAGGCACCGGCTTCGCCATTCTTGACCAGATTGATGGCTACGCGCATGGAGGAATCCTTCTTGCCGCGCAGTGCCAGCTGCGGCGACTCATCCATGCCGACGACCTGACTGGCCGCGTGAATGCGCAAACGTGCGTGCTGCGCCACATTCAGTGCACGCAACTCGGCCTCGATGGCGTCTGGCAAGCCAACCAGAACTATGGTGTCGTCAGGGTGTTTGCGCAGGTAGGTGACTGCCGCAGGAACGGTCACCCGCGTCCCATGGTCACCACCCATGGCATCAATGGCTATCGTGACATCCACTGTGCAGTCCTCAAGTACGGGGGGAAATTTTAGCGTAGACGAGCAAAAAGCGCCCCATCAGAGTGATAAGGGCGCAATTTTGATTTGCCAAGTGTGCTTAGTCAGCCTTGGTCTTGACGACTTTCTTGCCGCGATAGTAGCCGCTTGGGCTGATGTGATGACGCAGATGCGGCTCACCAGTGGATGGCTCCACTGCCAATGCGGGCGCAGTCAGAAAATCGTGTGCGCGGTGCATACCACGCTTGGACGGGGACTTCTTATTCTGTTGAACGGCCATGACAACTCCTTACAAAACTGATTTCAAAAACTACTTCTTCAAACCGGCCAGGATCGCAAACGGATTCTCTGACCGAGCCAAGCCTTCCGCTGCGATCTGACACTCGCCTGATTCATGCTTGGGCGCTATTGGCAGGCTCAGCAGCAATTCTTCTTCCAGCAGGGACAGCACATCCATCTGCTTCTCAGCCGGAATATAATCCAGCTCATCATCGTCTACATCAGACTCCGCCTCATCGGGAACCAGTTTCAATCTGGAAACCAGTTTGACCGGGTACAGCAAGTCATTCAGGCAACGCTGACAACGCAGATGACACTCACCTTCCAGAACGAGTTCCAGCTGGGGTGAACCATCCTTGCCATGCAAGCCGCGCAACACGTAGCCGATCTTTCCCTCTCGCGAGGCCAGCATATCGTCCAGACGCGGCAATTCAGCAACGGGCACTTCACCGTGTAATTCGCCGTTACGTCTGGCGAATTCAAGGCTATCGATTAAAGGCCGTGCAAACATAAGGCGCGCATGATATATATTTCACCCCCTTATGTCAAAGAAAAACAAGGAATATCTTGAGTTCTCAGCCGCTTGTTCTCGCTTCCACCTCGCCTTATCGCCGTGAATTGTTAGCTCGATTGCAGCTCCCCTTCCAGGTCGCGGACCCAAAAGTTGACGAAACGCCCCTGCCTGGGGAAACCGCCAGGCAAACCTCATGGCGCCTGTCGCGGGCGAAAGCGCAGGCCGCTGCTCAACAATACCCAGACGCGCTGATCATCGGCTCTGACCAGGTGGCCCTGCTGGACGAACAGCAGCTGGGCAAACCGCATACCCACGCCAATGCGGTCAGGCAACTGGCCTCCATGCGAGGGAAAACGGTCCATTTTCACACCGCATTGACCTTATTAAATGCACGCACCGGAAATGTGCAGACCGAGGTGGCGCTAAACAGCGTCACTTTCCGCAATCTGAGCGACCAGCAAATTGAGCGCTACCTGGCCAAGGAACAACCCTACAATTGCGCCGGCAGTGCAAAATCGGAAGGCCTTGGAATTGCCCTGATCAGCCAGATGGAAGGAGCCGATCCGAATGCATTGATAGGCCTCCCCATGATCCTTCTTGTCGACATGTTGTCCAACGAAGAAGTGCAAATCATTTAGCCCCTGAATTCATGCGACATTGCGTAAGACAGTGTCTATTTATGTTGAATTAAGTTGCAGCCAGAGTTCGATTCTGGTATTTAATCCCGTCTTTAAATATTTTTTTACCGTGTTTCTGGAGGCATTGCATGTCCGTACAAACCACCAAGCCCGTAGCTCCATACAAAGCCAAGAAGGGCGAGGAATACATGAACCCCAAGCAACTGGACCATTTCCGCACCATCTTGACCAACATCAAGCATGGCTTGGGTGAGGATATTGATCGCACGGTACACACCATGCAGGATGAAGCGACGGTGTTTGCCGATCCCAATGACCGCGCCAGCCAGGAATCCGACATGAGCCTGGAATTGCGCAACCGCGACCGCGAACGCAAGCTGATCAAGAAAATTGATGAAATGCTGGCAAAAATTGACAGTGGCGATTACGGCTATTGTGAAAAATGTGGCGTGGAAATCGGACTTAACCGACTGGAAGCTCGCCCCACTGCAACCCTGTGCATTGACTGCAAAACTTTGGACGAGATTCGCGAAAAGCAGGTTGCGAAGTGATTTTCTAGGCCCTCGCCGCCGTACTCCCCGCACAAAAAACCAAGGCGCCATCATCTGGCGCCTTGGTTTTTTTTAATACCTCAAGCTATGGCCGCAATCAATGGAGCGGATTCTTCATGAATTTGACTACATTGCTCTTTGAGGCTGCGCCCGCGCCCGATGGGCACTTGCCTTCCTTATCCTCGCCAGTCTGCAGCTCGGCCACATACAGCTGGTTGATCACCTCAACATAATCCTTGGTCTCCGCCATCACTCGAGCCGTTCTGCCGCCCTCGTTCTTGGCATTTACGTCAGCACCAGCTGCAAGCAATACATCCACCACGCCAGCCTCACCATACCCTGCGGCCAGCATCAGCGGCCGCGTACCATAGGTGATCTGGTGTTCAATATTTGCCCCCGCATCGATCAGTGCCTGCACGACGTCCGGAAAGCCGCGATTCATTTCATAATTGAACAGTGCCTTCATCAAGGCCGTCCAGCCACGCGCATCTGTTGCATCCACAGTTGCGCCGGATTTGATCAGCAACTCAACGAGATCCAGCTTGCCCAGACCTGCGGCGAGCATCAATGCAGTCGTGCCCTCTTCGTTGCTGGCATTGACGTTCGCGCCATTCTTCAGCACGCTTGCCACCTGCGTCAGATCGCCTGCCAGGACCGCATCAAGTAATTCGGTATTCATTTTGATCTCCAGGAAATATGTTTGCCAAAGTCATCGCATTGTAATAATACTTGAGGACATTGGTCAACTAATATTTCCGCCTAACGACTGGTCGCCATCTCAATAATGGCGCCCCCCAATTCCTTCTTGAGCACCTCGTCGGCCTGATCCATGGCGCGCTTTGCCGCAGACTCCTTGTCGATAGCGCTCGCCTTGATCGGCCAGCGTTTGGTTCCCCGCACGCGGCCATTGGCCGATTCCACCAATGTGACTTCCACCGTGCCGCGCTGCCAGTACCAGCCATTGACCAGCCCCATGTCGGTCAGATTCATGCGCGCCTTCAGCGCAAAATCCGGATGGTCGCCGGTTTCCAGCATGAATCCGGCCTGCGCCAAAGCTCCGGATACAATCTCGGTCAGGCCGGCGGGGGAGTCACCGGAAATCTGGCTTGCTACCCGCACACGTTTCAGCAGCTCATCCAGATCCGCTTTCAATTTCGGGGCACTAAATTGGGGGTCAAGTCCGCGCCCCGTCACATCAACCACTTGCAGTGATTTCTGAACGCCGTCGCGCTCCATCTGAAGATCAAGCGCGCGGCTTGCTGCGGCAATTTTCAGGAATAGATCGGTGCTCTTGCGCGATTGATCTATATTGGTCCTGATGCCTTCATCGAGCTGGCCAATCTGCTGTCTCAGGCTAGCCGCAGCCTGCAAGCGCGGCAACACCGCCAGCGCATAGTGGTTGCGGGTGGCAGGATCCTGCCACAGCTCGGCAATCTGAATGCCGCGCACAATCTGGTCAGTACGGGTGGATATGCGGCGCGTCGCCTGCCCCTCATACTGACCTGCTCCTCCTGCTGCGTCCGATTTAAAGCTCTGCACATCCTCGCTATCTGCAACGACTGCCACCTGAAAGACCTTGGCCAGATCTGCTCTCGCTCTATCCCTGGCCTCTTCCTGGCTGCCGGCGATACCACGCCCCGAGAGATACTGGGCGCCAGGGTATTTGGCGGACTCACCTGCCACCCAGTCTGGCTGAACCGGTTTGGTGGCACACCCCGTCAATATCGAGGCCAAGGCAATTACAGAGGCAAAAGAAGTCAACTTCATGATTAATCTCCTATCTGGAAGCAGTCTGAGCGGGAATCCAATGCTGGGTTAAATATGTCTTGTGTCCTTTGCCAATCACCACACCGGGATACTCACGTGTATTGACCACAACACCGGCAGAGTCTAACAGCTCTGCTTTTACAGTATAGCTGCCGGGCGGCAAAGACAGGCGTGCCAACTGAATATTGGCCGGTAACGTCAACCAACTGCGCGTATCGGCACGCTCGGTGGCATAAGCTGCCACCTGTACCGCCACCGCCCCCAACAAACCCACCATGGACGAATCGTTGTTGCGGTTGTTGCCATTCCGTGCAACTTGCTGTGCCTTCTTGCTGGCCGCAGCCTTGACCACGGCACGGGCAATGGAGCGCGCCATAATGGCCGGCATGCGCGAGTCCAGACTGGCTCTGGCGATCCCGTCAACATTTTCCATCAACTCGGACATGGCCTGCTGCTCCCCTACCGAAATTCTCATGGCCACGACATCGTTGCTTCGCGATTCATAGGAGGGCAACGCAATACGTACCAAGGTTCCACTGGCTGGATCGAGCGAGTTGAGTGCCTTTTCGCGCTTGATCGGCACTAGGCCGTTGCTCAGTACAAAAATCAGTTCCCCCTGCCCAGCCTGGTTGGCAGGCATCTGGCTCAAATCCAGTCCAAATTCCTTCTTGTATCGAGCCAGCTCCTGAGGCAGTCCTTGCCGTTTGGTCAGGCGCAGCAGGTCATATTTCAGCATGGTCGGCACGGCCAGGGAATAATCCTGCTGATACTTCTTGTACGCCTCGTATGCCTGGCGATAGGAGATCAGCGCATCACTCCATTCGCCCTCATCCTCGTAGATCAAGCCGGACAGATAAAGCGAAAAGGCGTCCTCGGTATATTTGCTGCCGGCAATTTTCTCACCGATCTCTCGCAGCTTGAGGTCCACCTGCAAGGACTCAACCCTGGCCGCATCCTTGTCGCCCAATTCCAGATAATTCAGCGCCATATACAGGTGAACGAGGACCTGCTCAAAATCATCCCCACCATAGCTGACTGTAGCGTCGTTAATGATGAACGAGAGCGCATTCTCGCTGACACTGGCCGCATACAGCCTCTCCATCTCGGCCTTGGCCTGCTCCAGCGCCTGATTGGAGCCGGCGAAATCCCGCTTCATGCGCAATATCATCCCCTTGTTGAGCGCATAGAGAGCAAGATCGGTTTTTGATGGCGGTTGCTTCTCCAGCGCTTGCAGCGCCTGATCATATTGCTGTGCCGCCAGATTCCCCTCGATCACCTTGAATGAGCTGCTATATGTCGCACAACCAGTCAGTATCAGACTCGTTATTGCGGCAAACAGGCCTGAGCGTGTTGCCCGGCCAATTACATCAAATTGCATGACGCCCCCATCAATCTGCCAATTGTGTATCCAGGAACAAAACGGGAGGCCATTTCGCCTCCCGTCATTTCTTCATCCCTGTTAAATCGTCTCCCCGGCTTCAGAATCTCAAGTTGCTGCGTTCCACCAGTTTCTTGATCTTCTTCTGGCCAACCCAGACCTTGCGGTTATCCACCAGGCTGATCAATGTCAGATCAACCTGGTAGTAGCGCAGCTGGGTGCTGCCGGATGCGTCGATTATGGTATTGATGGTGCCTTTGAGCATGAAGTCAGCGCCCTTCTCCTGCCCCATCGCCTTGCGCGTGTCTTCACTGGCATTGATGTCCTGATCCTTGCGTTCACCGCGCACTTCTTCGCGCTCTGTGGCAGAAGCAACGAACTGCACCTTGTCCGAATTGATCATGGCACGTTCAAGATCTGACACAAAGGTGTTCACATTGATGTGCTCGGCGCTCAGATTGCGCACTTCCCCTACGATCACGGCAGGCTGACGCTTCTTGGTGCGGCTGAATTCGTTCAGCCAGGAACGTGACATCACGTCGCGGATCATCTCGTCGGAGACTTGTTGCGAATCCGTGTCATTCCATGCACCGCTCAAATCCTTGACTTCACCCGCATCCATGCGTGTGACCGCCGTGGAACAGGCGGTTACGGAAACGGCCATGAACAGCAACAACGCAGCCCTATTCACAGACTGAATTACACCCATCATTATTTCTTCTCCTTGGCAACACGGTCAAAAATATTATCCCCGCTGTTTTCGATATAGCGTTTCAAATCAGCATTCATGTCCTGTACACCTGCCAGCGTGCTCTTGACATGGTTCATATCCAGCTCCGCAATCGAATAGATGATATTGGTCTTGGGGTCGCGCCAGCTGCCAATGATCTTGGCCCCGGCCAGATTGACCTTGCTGATGTTCTTGATTTGGCGGTTGACGGACTCTTCAGACACGCCAGTATCGCCGGACTTGGCGGCAGCCATGTAGTCGCTGGAGACCACATCCAGATAGGACGACAGCACCTTGGCCACCTCGGCACGGGCGCGATCATCGGCAACCGATTTCTGCAGTGCCATGTCTCCCATGGGGGAGGCAGAACCTACACCATGAAACAGGCGGCCATCCTTGGAACTCAGTGTATTGGTGCCCTTGTTGACCCAATCCGGCGCGCCCTTGAGGCCCAGGTCGCTTTCTACGGTTGTAGTGCTGGAGCAGGCGGAAATAGCAAATGCAATCAGTCCAATGGATAACAGCTTGGCAATGGCAGGGTAATTTTTCATGGTGTTCTCCGTAATCAAATGGATACAAGTAGCTGCTTATTCGTGCAAGCGTATGAACGGATTGATCATATGACAATTGCCGGCGAGCCGCAACCAAGCGGGCAGCACATTCACTCCATTCCTCTGTGAATTTCCGTTACCTTGACATCAGACGGCCGAAACAAATCCTGCAGCACGGGCAGCGCCAAACGGGGATTGCACTGCCCGCACATGAAGATATCCAGTGCCGCGTAATCCCGCTCTGGCCAGGTATGTATGCTGATATGCGATTCGGCCAGCAGGGCCACGCCGGTCACCCCGGATTTTTCGCCAAAGGAATGCAGCTTCACGTCCAGCACCCTGGCACCGCATGCCAGGGCAGCCTGGACGAGCGCATGCTCGATATGGGCCGCATCATCAAGGCGCTCACCGCCCCAGTAATCAACCAACAAATGTGTGCCAAGCGAATTGGATGAGTTCATCGTTTTATTTTGCCCGCTGAAACAAAATCTGCCCCCAGTTGGTGTCTGGCTGCTTCATACGCCAGATGAAGGCATCCAGTACGTAATGTGTGATCTGCGGGGTCGCCAGCAGGGGCACCAGCCACATCAAAGCTTGCTCGGACTGGATTTCCGGCAGCGCATCCGCAAACAGCAACACCGTGCCATGTTCACGCCAGACCCAGCCATCCCAGAGGTTTTCCTCTATATAAGCCCAGCAGGCGAGCAAGCCAAGGAATAACCACCACCATCGGCGCCGAAACAATTGGCCAACCCACTGGAAATAGAAGGTCGCCCCCTGCCCCTGCAACTCCGTCTGATTACACCCATAAATCCAGACCAGGGCAAGGTATGGCACACCATGGGAAATCACGTTGATCGCGCTGAACATCAAATCATTGTCGAACTGCACGATCCCGATATACCAGGACAATGCCGTACCGGCCAGCATCAGTTGCTTGGGCCAACTGATCCAGCCGCTCTGGCGCCAGATGTAGGCTTCCTTGACGACATAGGCAATGATCAGAGCGGCATAGCACCAGCCGGCAAACTGAATGACTGCATCAGATCGGAACTGGAAGAAGTCTCCGTCCACAAACCAGTCGAAGTGGCGCTCATGCCCGTGCCAGTAGATCAGCGGGAAAAGCGTGGCGGCATAGATCACCAGCTTGTCGAGCTGCTTGAAAGCAGGGCCATCCTTGCGCCCATAGATCATCATGAAACCATACTGCTGGCGCACGAAGTGAAACACCGCAAGATAGGCCAGCACACGCCAGAACGTCAGGCTGCCCATGCTGTACAGCAGGCAACCCGCAATCCACGCCAGCAGTGGCGTCAGCAGATACATCCCCTGGCGCTGGCGCAACTCCTCGTGGTCAAAATAGGTACGGAACAAGGTGCTGTAGACATGCGTCACATCCACCCCGACGATCAATGCCAGCCACACCCAGGCGGACATGGCTCCCAGCGACTGCAATTGCTCGTTCAACAGCATCGCCAGCACTGTCACCAGAAAGGCCGGCCCCACAATGAACAGCAAATCCAGGCCGGCCGAATGTATCCAGGGTTGCGCCGTATTGCGCTTCATAGCAGCCATCGCAGAACCTGTTCTGCCGCATCCACGCCGTGCGTGCAGGCCTCCTCAAAAATCGACATACCGCTCATATCCGAGTGTGCAAAAAAGATTGGTGCATGCTGGCGCAAGGCTTCCCTGCGCTGCTTTCCCCAGATGAATCCCGCAGTAGGGCGCACCATGGCATGACCCCACAACCATACATCGACATGCTGGATGTGCCCCCCCAGCTCAGGATGCAGGCCCAATAGTTCACGTGTGAAATGGCGCTGCCATTCCGGGTAGCTGCGCGCCAACGCCTCTTTGCGCGCCTCCGGCGGCGGCAGGTGGCTGAGCGGCCAATAGTAGGTCAGCACCGTCTGCGTCGGGTGCATTTGCGTGAGCTGATGCGTCGCCACCACATAACCAAGCAGGGGGCTGCGATACGCCACGTTATCCCACGACAGCGCCACCTCCTTGCCGTGCGGCAAGGCACTCAGGGTAATATTCGCCACCGCCCAGGGTGCGTAGCTGAAGCCTTCCGCGCCAAGGCTGAAGCGCCTTGACTTCACCAGGCGTGCTGCCACAAAGCGTGGCACAGCCATGATGGCGGCGCGTGCCTCCACGCGCACGCTCTCATTGGCGTGTTGATCCCAGTACTTCACTACCGCGCCATTGCCCTCCTCTGCCACCTCATAAACCAGGGCATGCGTATGCAGCTTATCCGTGATCGGCTGCGCCAGTTTGTTGGCCAGCCAGCCGTTGCCTTCCGGCCAGGTCAGCACGTCACCGACATCTGCATTGGCCGCCCGCCCGGAACGGGCAGCGAAATAATGGATGCCCGCCCAAGCCGAGGTTTCCTGATAGGTGGTACCGAAGTCATCGCGGCAGCAATAGTCGACGTACCAGCGCAACTCCTCCGCCACGAAGCCCTGCTGTTCCATCCAGGCCTGCATGGTCAAGTTGTCCAGCGCCAGCCATCTGGCTTCCTGCGAACTCGCCGCCACCGGAATCGCAAACACCTTCTTGCCGTCGCTTCCCCTCTGCTGCTTGTAGGTTTCCATCAAGGCAAAGAAGCGCTTGTACTGTGCCTCGACTTCGGCGCTTATGCCGGTTACAGGTACCATGCCTTCCTGCCAGCGGCCGCGCATATACAGGCGCTCGTGCGGATCTGCACACAGGAAGAATTCATCATAGATTGGCAATCCCTGCGCGTTGTAGCCCTTGATGATGCCGAAGTCTTCAAACAGGCGTCTGGCCACACGGGATTCCTGGGTCAGCAATGGGACGTAATGTGCGCCCCAGGGATAGGCAGAGACTGCATTCTTGCCGCTGGAAGAATTTCCGCCTGGCTCCTGCTCCAGTTCCAGCAAGAGGAAGTTGTTGTTGCCCGCGCGGGACAAGGCATAACCGGCCGAAAGCCCGGCGATGCCGCCTCCCACGATGACCACATCCGCTCTGATCGTGCGTGCCGGTTCCGGAAAATTCCCCTCCCGCACACGGTGTCCGGTCGCAGCTGATGCGCCAAGGATCGCCCCGGGGATGCCCTTGCTGGCGAACAGGCCGGAATACTTTCCCCAGGCGAGCAGGGTGCTGCCGGCGATTCCACTGGCGATGAACTGGCGTCTGCTGAGTTTCATGCGGCATCGGTCCTAGTACACGAGATACTCGGACCACTCCTTGTCGAAATAGCGGACCAGGGCCTGGTCATCCAGGCGCTGAATTCGGGTTGCCACCTTCGACATGTCCGCCGGAAAGTGAAACATCTCCCTGGCCGTATCCTGGCTCACATATTTCAAGCCGACCGGATACTGTGCAGGTGGAGTGTAGCTGCCCTCTGTCGCGATGACGTAACCCCACTCGCCAAATGAGGGCACGTATGCATGATATGGCGCAGTGTGGAAGCCCGCCGCTTCCAGCGTATTGTTCACGCACCAGAAGGATTTGCGTGCCACCAAGGGTGACGTGCTCTGCACGACCGCAATGCTTTGCGGCGTCATGACCCCGTGCAGCAATCGGAAGAACTGCAGCGAATAGAGTTTGCCAACGGAATAATTGGAGGGATCCGGCAGATCGATGATGACGGCGTCATAGCGCACTTGCACCTGCGTATCACCCAGCTCCTTCAGCCACACAAACGCATCCTGGTTGATCACCGTAAGCTTGTCGGAACGCAGCGACTGCTGATTGAGCTCAGTCAGCATGTCATTCGAGGAAAACAGCCGCGTCATGGCTGGATCCAGGTCGACCAGAGTCACCTGGCTGACGCTGGGATATTTCAGCACCTCGCGTAGCGCCATGCCGTCGCCGCCGCCGATGATGAGCACATGTTCCGGCTTGCGCATTGCCGACATGACTGGATGCACCAGGGCTTCATGATAGCGATACTCATCAACCGAGCTGAACTGCAGATTGCCATTCAGAAACAGCCTGATGTCGCGCGACGCCTTGGTGATCACGATGCGCTGATAAGGTGTCGACTCTGAGAAGATGATGCGCCCCTGATAGGTGCTGCTCTCGGCGATGCTCATCAGGCTCTCCGAATACACAAAGCCCAGCGTCAGCCCCACCAGCACCACGATGGCGGATAACTTGTGCAGGAAATTCCGGGTGGTATTTTCCTCGATGGCATACAGCACCCACAGCGCCACGCCCACATTCATCAGGCCAAACAGAAAGCTGGTCTTGATCAGGCCCAGATAAGGTATCAGCAGCAGCGGAAACAGAATGGAAGCGAACAATGCACCGATGTAGTCGAACGCCAGCACCTTGGACACCAGGTCCCTGAATTCCAGCTTGTCCTTCAGGATGCGCATCAGCAGGGGCACTTCAATACCGACCAGGATACCGATCAGGCCGACGATGAAATACAGCAGGAAACGGAATGAATGCACATGCTCGAACAGCATGAACAGCACAGCCGCAGAGCAGCCGCCTATTGCCCCAACCAGGATCTCCACCTTCACGAAGAAGGAAATCAGGTTGCGGGTGACATAGCGCGACAGCCACGAGCCGATACCCATGGCAAACAGGTAACAGCCGATGATGGTGGAGAACTGGGTGACCGAATCACCCAGCAGATAACTGGCCACGGTCCCCGCAATAAGCTCATAAATCAGCCCGCAGGTTGCAATGACGACTACCGAGAAAAGCAGAATGGGTGCCAACAAATACTCCGCTTAGCCGTGGATGGCCGAACCGATGATGATGGCTATGCCGAGCATGCAGGCGCCCATCAGAATGGCCACCGACACGTTCTGTTTCTCGACAATTTCCCGCCAGATGTTCACCTTGGGTGTCAGCACATCCAGCAGCACAAAGGCCAGAATGTAGACGCCCAGACCTATTCCGGAAAACAGCAAGGCGCTTACAACATATTTCATACTGATGAAGTCATTCATGGTGAACTCCTATTTATGGTAGTGGTTGGCAGAGCCGGAAGTGTGAGACTGGCTTTCGAAAACATTGGTCAGCACATAGCCCTGATAATTGGCATAGGCCAGCAGGGCCACCATGGATACGCAAAAGAAGGTAAAGAATCTAATCATCGCTGCCTTCCACTCGATAGATCGCGGGGGCATAGTCGCTATTGCTCCAGCGCCGGTATTCAAAATACCAACGACGTATAACGGCATAGACTGGCAATATCAGGATCAGCAAGGCAATCAGCCAGAAATTTCCCCAAGTTGCGACACCATGCCGAATCTCCAGCGAAACATCCAGGCCATCAGTGCCCAGCAGGCCGGTGGCAGGTTCGACTATCAATCGATAATTGCCCGGCTCAACCGCCGAGAAATAACTCTGCCCCACTGTACTGCCCTCGCTCCAGTAGTCACCGCCGTCATAACCGCTGTAATACTCGATCGCCTGTGTTGCCTCATAGGCGGAATTGTCATCTTCCCGTGCCAGGGACAAGTCGAGATCCGCCCAGTTGTTCTGCAATGGCGCCCCGCTTTGCACCTGGACGTTGCCGCGCCGCGGAATATTGAACACAGGGGTGCTCAGCGACTTGTTTGAGGTGACCTGCTCGATATGCAGACGCGTACCCAGAAGCAGCGAACCGCTACCGCTGCTCTGCTGGATGACAAAGCTTGCCAGCACGGCAATAAACGCGATCTGCCACATTCTGGACAACGCGCCATGGAATGGTGCAGGCTGGTTGGGCGCGACGCCAATGCGCCTGGGCAGCGTCACGCCAAAGGCCCGTTCAACCTCCTCGGGCAACACGTATTCAGCCAGGCTCAAATTGATCTCCTGCGGACTTCTTTCCACCGACAGCATGCGCGGGGGCGCGACGTAGTCGGCATAGGTTTCCTGATCGCCCTTGCGTACACGCCAGTAAAATTCGCCCTTCACATATTCGACAGAAGACTGGCCGCGGTAGAACACACTGAATTTCTGTCCGTCCAGCATCACCTCGTTATCGTCACGCGAGAGCGGCAGATCGCGCTTGATAACGCTAGCTAGGTTCCAGTGGTTGTCTGCCTGGATAAGGAAACGGAAACCAAAATAGGGATTGAACAGCAGGTATTCATCCCAGAAGCTGAGCGAAGCCTTGTCCTTTTTCTCGACATAGCCGATCACTTCCCACTTCACTCCCTGCAGCACGCCCCTGGCGCCGATGGGAAGATCAGTTTCGCGACTGCTCTGGTGATCCTTCTTGATGATGCGGAAATTGTCGTTGGCCGTATCGATGACCGTCGAGCAATGCGAACACACCGCACTGACCGTATGCCCCACCGCTCTGATCCTGACCTCCCCGCCGCAGGCCGGGCAGCTGAATGTTTTTACCTGGTTACCAGCCATCGAATTGCCTTATGTTGCTGCAGCGCAACTCTTTCCAGTCCACATATCTGCCGGTAAACGCGCGCATCTTGCCGGTTTCGATCTCGACGCAGCCGAATTCCCCATTGCCTCCCAGCAAATCCACCGATACCGTCAGCCGCCCTTGCGGAGCCGCCAGGGGCAATTCCCCTTCGCTGCCTATGCAGGTGGCCTTTTTCGAGTCGACAATCTTGAACTTGAAGTTATTCAGGCGGAGGCCGGAGCCAATGAAATTGCCGCTCTTTTTCTGATCCTGAATGGCCTTTACGGCGAAGTCCAGCGCGGGAGGCTCGGTTTCAAAACTGACGGCATAAAAACCCTGTGCCTCGGCCAGCCAGCCCTTGCGGCCATCGTCGGTGGCCATGAACCATTCATTCCAGGAGCCGTCCGTCCAGCCCATCTTCATGCGCCCCACCAGTGTGAAATGCTGCCCCTGATAAAACCCCTCCGTACCGATCTGGAATGGGCTCATGTCGTCTGGCAGCGCGGCCATCTTGCCGATGGCTTCCACATCCAGATCGTGGCGCACGATCATGGAATTGCAGTACTTGCATACGGCATAGACAGAAATGCTGGACGCAAAGGTCACCTCTGCCCCGCATGACGGGCAACTGAACTTTTTCATGCTATTGGATTTTTTTCAGCAGCTCGGCTTTCTTGGCATCAAACTCGGCCTGTGTCAGCACGCCCTTCTTGAACAGCTCGCCCAGTTTTTCCAGCGCCTGATACGGATCGCTGGAAGCGGCTGCAGGTGCAGCCGTCGCGCCACCGACCGCCTGCGCCATCACCTGGCCCATGCCGATGCCGGCGCCGATGCCTACACCTGCCCCCGCTGCCCCATTCTGGTTGGCAGCGGCGATGGAGATGGCGTCGGCCGCCTGGAACTGCGTGTATTTCTGCAAATCGCCGACCAGACGCATCGAAGTCGCCTTGTCGAGGTGCGCCTGCAATTCCTCGGGCAAGGAAACGCTTTGCACATAGAAACTGCGCAGCTCCAGGCCAAACTCCTTCAGCGTGGGCGCCACGGCCTCGGCCAGCCTTCTGGAGAACTGTTCCTGATTGGCTGCCATGTCTACAAACGCCACATCGCTGCTGCCCAGGAAGCTCGCCAGCGACGTCAGAACGGCCGAGCGGATCTGCCCCTCCACATCCTGCACCGAATAGCGCTCCGCCGTCCCGCACAGCTTGGTCCAAAACGGCGCGATGTCTGCAATCTTGTAGGAATAGATGCCATGCGCACGCACACGCAACGGCCCGTATTCCTTGTCGCGTATCGTGATGGGCTGGCTTGTGCCCCATTTCTGGTCGAGCTGCTCGCGCTGGCTGAAGAAATAAACGTCAGACTTGAAGGGCGACTCGAAGAACTTGTCCCAGTTCTGCAGATAGGTAAGGATGGGTAGCGTCCTGGTGTTCAGCGTATAGGTGCCAGCACCGAACTGGTCGGCAAACTTGCCTTCGTTGAAAAAAGCCGCGAGCTGCGTTTCACGCACCACAAGCTGGGCGCCATTCTGAATTTCCTTATCCTCCATCGGATAGCGATAAGCCAGGGTGCCCGGCTCATCTTCCGTCCACTGGATAACATCAATGAACTGTTTGGATATAAAACTCATCAGCCCCATGCCTTCCCCCTCAGAAAGTGTGCGTTGACTCAAACCACTGACCTTGCAGGTGCCGGCCAGAGTGTGCATTCTGCAAGGCCTGCCCAATTCATGCAATGAAAAACTTGTTCGCCCTGAAGCGACGAGGACTATCACCTCCGCGAATTGCCCTCAATGTGCGAGCATGCCGTTAATTGCCGCCACATCCTTTTCCGTCAGCACACCGGCCGCTGCCTTGAGCTTCAATCCTTGAATCAGGGTGTCATAGCGCGCTTTCACCAAGTCCCGCTTCGAGGCGAAAAACTGCTGTTGAGCATTCAGAACGTCGCTGTTGATGCGTATCCCCAGGCGGTAGCCAGCCTGGTTGCCTTTGATCGAGCTTTCCCCTGCCTCAAGTGCCGCCAGCAACGCATCTGTCTGTGCCAACCCGTTTACCACTCCGGCATACGCCTGCTTTGCCTCGGCACTGGCCTTGCGCCGGGAGTCTTCCAGTTGTGCTGCCAGCTTGTCCTTGTTGGCCATCGCCTCGCGTACGTGTGAGCTGGACAAGCCGCCCGCAAAAAGCGGCATGGAGAACTGCAATCCTGCAACCGCCGGTGTGATGCGGGTCTCATAATCAACGGGCATGGATGTGCTGCCAGAAGCGTAGTTCGAGCCGTACGACGCCACAAAATCCAGGGTCCAGGTATGTTCGGCGCGTGCTTTGTTGACGGTAAAGCCAGCGGCGCGCAGTGCGGCGATCTGGGCGCGCACGCTTGGGTTATTGTCCCGGGCTTGCGTAACCCAGGCTTGCGGATCGGCCGGTTCCGGTTGTGGCGCTACTGCTTCCATCTTCAGGCCGGCCAGTTTTTCCAGCGGCTGGTCAGTGAGCCGCTCCAGTTCCGTGCGCCTGGCATCCAGTTCATTCTTGGCTGAGAGGGACTGGAAGCGTGCAAGTTCGGTCTTGGAGCGCGCTTCATGGGAATCCGTGATGCTCATGGTGCCCAGCTCGTAGCCGCGTTTGGCTGCCTCGCCCTGCTCTGCAAAGGCATTCAACTGTGCCTCAGCGCTGACCAAGGCTTCTTGCGCCACCAGCACATCGAAATAGGCCTGCGCCACACGCAGGATCAAATCCTGCTGGGCCTGCTCGAATTGCGCCTGCGCAGCAGCGACTTGCGATTCCGATTCGTAAATGGCCATGAGGTTTTGTGCCCGAACCAGGGGCTGGGTCAGTTGCAGCGTCCAGTTCCAGGTGCTGACACTGCGCTCAATGGCCGGTGCGCCGTTGAAACTGGACTGGGCTTCGGTGGTATTGGCAGCCGCATTCAGCGACACGGTAGGCAAATAGCCGGCCCGGGCTTGCGGATACTTTTCCTGTGCCGCCTCCCATTCGTGCAATGCAACCTCAAAGGTGGCGTCATGGGCCTGCGCCAACTGGTAGGCTTCAAGCAGGTCGGCAGCGTGAGCTCCCTGTATGACAATCACGCAAAGTGCCATGTGCATTGCGCCACATACTACCCTCCAGAAATGCTGGAGCCGGCTGCTGCAGCGGTTTCCCCTCCTCATCGCTCATGCCCGCTTTCGCTCAGGGCTTTGCTGACCGGGGACAACAGGTATTGCATGACGGTACGGCTGCCCTGGTTAATCTCGGCCACCACCTGCATGCCAGGTGCCAGTTTCATTGGGCGGCCGCTGTTGTCCAGCGTCTGGGTGTCGAGGGCGATCAGGGCTTTGTAGTTGGAGGCAGGGGCTTGTTGCTTGTCCGCTTTGCCGGGTTGTGCCGTCGTCTCGCCTTCGCTGGCATCCGGGCCGATATGGATCACCTCACCATCGAGCATGCCGTATTCCTCGAACGGATAAGCTGCCAGTTTGACCTTTACCTTCTGCTGCAGGTGCACAAAACCGACATCGTCATTCTTGACCATGACCTCGGCCACCAGCGGTTCGTTCACCGGCACGATGGACAGAAGCACGGTGCCCGGTGACACCACCGTGCCGGCAGTATGAGTGGCCAGGTCTTTGACGATTCCATCCTGTGAGGCCTTCAGCTCCAGCAGGCCATTCTTGTACTCCTGTTTGGCCCAGTCCTGCTGCAGTTTACGGTGCTGCCCTTCGGCTTCCATTCTTTCGTTCTGCAGATCGCTGCGATACTTGGAGGTGATCTGGTCCGCCTGCTTCTGCGACTGATGCACGGCCGCTTCCAGGCTGGCCACGGTGGCTTCCTGGGCGCGTAGGTCCTGGGATTTCTCCAGATACTCGCGCTGCTTGTCGCGGACCATCACTTGCGGGGCGTAGCCGTCCTTGCCCATGTCGGCATAGGCATCGGCCTGCTGTTTGAGGATGGGGGTGGTTTCCTGCAGTTTGGTCAGCACGGCACGTGCAGAGTCGTATTCGCGCTGGGATTTCTTCAGCGCGTCACGCGCCTGCTCCAGCGCATCCGCGTAGGCCTGGCGATGGTCCTTATATTGCGCACTCACCTGGCGGAACAGGTCGTCCGGGTCGCCTGGCTTCCTGGTCAGGGGCCGGCCGTACAACTCGGCATCGATGCGGCGCAGCTGCAGGGAACGCATGCCCAGGTCGCCACCGATGGTCTTGGCGTCGGCCTCGGCCAGTTTCATGTCCATGCGCATCAGGATCTGCCCCGCTTTGACGGTATCGCCCTCCCTGACCAGAATGTCCTGCACGATACCGGCATCGGCCGGCTGCACGATCTTGACGTAGGTTTGCGGCACCAATTTGCCCTCGGCACTGGCGACGATGGTCAGCTTGCCGAAGATGGCCCACACCAGCAGGATGGCAAACAGCGCGCTGACCGTATACAGCACGGTGCGCGGCAGTCTGGCGGGCGGGCTTTCCTGAATGGCCAGCAGCCCCGGGGCGAAATCCAGCGCCTCAGGGGAAAGTACAGTGTTTTTCTGGCTCATAACTTGGAACACATTTCCTGTTTCTAATCCTGGCACACCTTCTTACGCCAACGTCACGCTGCCACCCTTCAGACTTTGCATCGGATGCAGGGACTGCGCGGTATTACCGAACTGTGCATCGTTGATTACGGTCTGCGCTGCGGCCAGGTTCATGCCAGTGAAGTTGCCGCTCATCCCATACTGGTAGACCAGGTCACCGCCCATTGCTGCGGTATCGCTACCGGAGAGATGGGCTGCGAGCAGGCTGTTCATGACGCTCCAGTGCGAGGTGGCGCCAGCCTGGTCGAAGCTGTTGACGATGGCGGTGAAGTCGAATTCCTGGATCGTCTTGTTCAGCAGCGGATCGGTCGAAGCTGGATCAAACGAGGCCATGGCTGCCGCCACGACTTGCAGGTCAAGCACGGTCTTGTTGTTAGCTGTGGTGTCGTACCAGTTCTTGAGGGTGATCTGCTCGCCGCTGCCCACTTCCAGGATGAGGTCGCTGCCAGTTTTGCTCAGGGCGAGGTCACTGTACTGGATGCCGCCGCCCAGGCTGAGGGTGTTGTCGGTTCCCACCCCGCCAAAGACCACATCCTGGCCATCGCCGCGGTTGAAAGTGACGAGGTCGGCGCCGTTGCCGGTTGTGATGGTGTCGTTGCCGGCACCGCCCGCAAACATTTCGTTACCCGTGCCCCCGGTCAGGCTGTCGGTGCCTGCGCCGCCATCGAATAGGTTGCTGCCTGCCAAATCGGCGATCATGTCGTTGCCTGTACTGCCTTGCCGGATATTGCTTTGGTTGCGGGCACCGGGGTTGCTCGGTGATGTATCGGCGCCATCATTGAAGTTGACGGCGATCCCTGGCGGAGCGGCATCCACTCCATTACCCACCCCCTCGTTGCCATGACTGATCGAGATGCGGAACACATCCGAGGTGGAGAGACTGCCGGCGGTGCTGCCCGTAGCAGCCACCCTGTCTGTCGCGGTCAACATGATATCCACATAGCCAATCAATTTCGGTGTCGTGCCGTAAAAAGTCTGGGTGGCAGAATCAAATTTGAGCCAATCGGGCAACGGCGAACCGTCGGCAAGTGTTGCCGTATAGCCAAGCTCGTCTCCCTGGTCTATGTCAGCGAAACTGCCATGGGGTATCTGCCAGGAAAAGGATTTGTTGAATATAAAGCCTACATCGGCCAACGGTGCAATCAGCATGGGGGCATCGTTCGTTCCGTTCAGGTGAATGTCCAGCGCAGAAGCAACGTTGGCGATGCCGTCCGTCACGGTAAAATCGAAATGCTCCGAAAGTTGCGCCGTGCGCCCCAGCGATTGCACCGCAAAGGAGGTATTGTCCAAGTTGTAGCTGTAGCTGCCATCCGCATTCAGCACCAGGCTACCATAGGTGCCGCTGTAAGTTCCGGCATTTGCCACACTCAGTACGGTTCCTTGATCCAAATCGCTGTCGTTGGCCAGCACATTCCCCGTCACAACGATGTTGAGGTCTTCTTGTACAGCAGCGGTGTCGGCCATCACCACGGGTGCATCGTTCGTTCCGGTGACGCAGATGGTGAGCGTGGAAGGTGTCGCCACGGTGCCGTCACTCGCCTGATATGCGAACGTCTCGCTGACGACTTGTCCTTCAGCCAGCGATTGCACAGCGAGAGAAGTGTTGTCCAGAACATAGCTGTAGCTGCCATCGGCATTGAGGGAGAGCTGGCCGAACTGCCCGGTGAATATGCCCGCGTTGACAACACTCAGCATTGTTCCCTGATCCACGTCACTGTCGTTGCCCAGTACATTTCCTGTCGCAACGATGTTGAGGTCTTCCTGTACTACCGCCGTATCAATCGTGGTGACCGGGGCATCGTTAGTACCGGTGATGGTGACCGTCAGCATGGATGGTGTTACCACGATTCCATCTGTCGCTTGATAGGTGAAGGTCTCGGTGACGGTCTGTCCCTGAGCCAGGGATTGAACGTCCAGTGAGGCGTTGTCGAGCACATAGCTGTAACGACCGTCGGCGCTCAGCACCAAACTACCATATGTGCCTTGGTAAGTTCCGGCGTTTGCCACTTGCAGCACCGTGCCTTGATCTACATCGCTATCGTTACTGAGAACGTTACCCGCCGCAGCTAGAATGACGTCTTCCTGTATCGCGGTCGCATCGTCTGCGGTGGTGACCGGCGCATCATTGGCGCCGGTGATCGTGACATTTACCACGCTGGATGCGGTAGCACCTTTGCTGTCGCTGATGGTATAGCTGAAGCTGTCCGTCACAGTTTGCCCAAGCCCCAGGTATTGGTAGCCATCGCCAATATCGTATCGTACTTGCCCGTTTGACAGAGTGACAGCCGCCCCCGCTGCCGAGGTGCCAACCGAAACGATGGAGATGGTGTCATTCTGGTTGGGATCAAAGTCGTTAGCCAGTACCGGAACATTCACTTCTCCACCATCCTCATAGACCATGAGAGTGTCAGCATTGGCGACAGGCGGGCGGTTGAGCAATGCCTCAATGCCCGCATGATCGAGCGAAGTGCCATTACTGAACTCGATGCGGTTCACCCCTTCGGTTTGCGCGAACCAGTTGCGCAGGGTGATCGAATCGCTTGAGCCGATCACCTTCACGATCATGTCGTCGCCTTCGCGTGCGCCCTCCAGATTTGCCTCGACCAGATTGCCGCCGATATACAACGTGTCGGCGCCTTGCGCATCCACAATGGCATCAACGCCATCGCCGGAGTTGAACACATAGCGGTCATCGCCACTGCCGCCGTTCAAGGTGTCGTTGCCTGTGCCGCCAATCAAGGCATCATTCCCCGCACCGCCATTCAGCGTATCTTCACCTGCCCCGCCGTCCAAACGATTCGCACCTGCATTCCCTGTTAGCTCGTTACTTAAAGTATTTCCAGTACCGTCAATGGCGTCCGTCCTCGTCAGGATCAGATTCTCCACATTTGCCCCCAAGGTATAACTGATAGAGCTTTGTACCGTATCCGTTCCCGCATTCAATTCTTCCGTAACAGCATCACTAATCCGGTCAACGACATATACATCGTCCCCAGTGCCACCTGTCATCACGTCGGCACCGGCACCGCCGTCCAACATATCATTGCCCGCGCCTCCATCAAGCACGTCGGCCCCGCCGCCGCCATAAAGGGTGTCGTTGCCAAACCCGCCGTTGAGCGTATCACCGCCCTCATTCAACACCACACCATTACGAACCTTGAATTCCCACACTCCAGCCTGCCCAGTATTGCCTATGGTGTTTACCATATCCAACTGCGCACCGTTGGTATCCGTGTGCGGCACTATTAAAGAGTCATAATAAGAGCCTGAATATGAATAATAGCCCACCTTACTTACGTCATATTCATTAGAAATAGCCTTCGTCCACTGGATGTTCTCATAGCGATACACGATGTCGAAGTTGCCATTTCCTTGGTTGGTCAGTTGCATCTGGAAGGCATTGGCCTTATCGACGAGATAGTGGGCATCCCCGATGGGGTAAAAATAGCCATAGTACTGCGGGAGGTAAAGACCATTGTAAGAGCCAACGTCGTCCCAAGTGATAGTCACCGTTCCCGAAGCAGGGTCAAGGTCGTACCACACAAGATTTGAGCCCGTGGAATTACCGCCCGGTGTTGGAGCTGGCAAACTGCCGCCACTGGTACCAACATCGCCCCAGAAAATCGAAAAGGTCTGCTGCTCGCCCCAATACATCGGATAACCCCCGCCGGCGTTATACCCTGGTTCACTTGAAAAAAAACCGACTTGGCCGTCTTCCCTGATATTGAACAATGTCCATTGCTTCCCGGCCAGCTTCAGTCCGGCGGGGCCAAACACAGAAGTCAAATCAATGTAACCTGACATAGCAGCATAGCTTGTTGGCAGACTATTCTCGCCGAAACCGGCGCTCCCGCCGAGACCATTGACCAACGTATTGTTCAATGTTTTATCCGGGGCTTCTATGTCTGTACCGTCACCATAGATGATGTCATCACCCAAACCGCCATTGATGATGTCATTGCCACCCATGCCAACCAAGACGTTGTTTCCCTCGTTGCCGTTGATCACGTTGTCCAAACCATTCCCTATACCGTTCAGGTTTTTGGTTCCGCTTAAGGTGAGATCTTCGACATTACCTGACAAGGTGTGGTCTACAGAGCTGATTACCTGATCCACTCCAGCACCGCTAGCTTCGACAATCACATCATTGACGTTATCCACCAGATAAGTGTCATTCCCCAACCCACCCGCCATCGCATCGGCACCTGCACCGCCATCCAGAATATTGTTCGCACTGTTGCCGGTTAAATCGTTATCCAGCGCGTTGCCTGCTCCATTTATTGCAGCAATACCGGCCAAGACAAGGCTTTCTTGATTGTCTCCCAGCATATAACTGACAGTACTGTTTATTGTGTCAGCCCCTTCATTCAGCATTTCCGTGACTACGTCACCCACGTTATCAACAAAATAACTGTCATTTCCCTCCCCGCCACACATCGTGTCGTCACTATCGCCACCTATCAGAGTGTCATTCCCGACACCACCCACCAAGGTATCCGCACCTGCGTCACCGGACAAATAATCGTCACTCATATCGCCTTGAAGACAATCATTCCCATCCCCGCCATTCATTCTGTCGTTGCCGTCGCCACCTATTAAAGTGTCGTTGCCAGCACCGCCATTGATGAAGTCAGCACCATCACCACCCTCCAGCATGTCACTGCCGCTGCCCGCCGTGATGTTATCGTTGCCAGCACCGCCAAGCAGCGTGTTGTTACCATCCCCGCCGTTGATGGTGTCGTTACCGTCCCCACCATCCACATAGTCATTTCCCGGTCCCGTGGTTGCAGGAGGTAATAAACCGCCTGGAATAGGGAAGGGGTAAGGGGGCATAAATATCGGCGCCGGTATGCCCGCCGTAATAGTATCGTTGCCAGCACCTCCCAGCAGGGTGTTGTCGCCCTCCCCGCCATTGATCGTGTCGTTGCCCGCGCCGCCATCCACATAATCGTTACCAGCCCCCGCATCGACCTTGTCATTCCCGCCGCCCGCGAAGATGGTGTCGTCCCCCGCCAGTGCGGTGATGCGTTCGCTCATCGCAGTGCCCTGGATGGTGTCGGCGTCCGGTGTGCCTTGCACGTCCATGCCGATGTCGAGTATCTGTTGCAGGGTGAGGCTGCGGTCGTTGAAGTCAAATTGGGTGATGGCGCAGGTGTTGAGTGGGTCGTTCGGGTCGAAGCCGTCAATGTGCAGGGTGTCGCCGTTGGCGAAACTGAGCTTCAGGGAACCCAGCCCAAGCACGATGCCGGAGCCGGCAAAGCTGAAGTTGAATCGCACGGTGTTGTTTCCACCGCCAGAGTCGGCGATGTGGTCGGTGCCGAATCCGGCCTCGAACACGTAGGTGTCCATGCCGTCGCCGCCGTCCAGATAATTATTGCCGGAGACTCCGCCAGTGCCTGCCGAGGAAGCAGGGGCTGCTGCCACATACAGCAGGTCGTCGCCTGCGCCACCGAGGAGGGTGTTGTTGCCGCCGTAGGCGTAGAGACGGTCCGCGCCTGCGCCACCCACTAGGCTGTTGTTGCCGCCATCGGCGATGAGAAGGTTGTTGCCATCGCCGCCGTCCAAGTAGCTGCCGCCGCCAGTCGAAGAAAGGTAATCGTTACCTCTTCCCGCTATCAGGGTGTTGCCGCCGCCGTCGGCGATGAGGGTGTTGTTACCGTCGCCGCCGTCGAGATAGTTGTTGCCGCCTGCACCCTGGAGGGTGTCGTTGCCGGTGCCGCCGATCAGGGTATTGCCGCCGCCATTGGCATAGAGGCTGTTGTTACCATCGCCGCCGTCGAGGTAGTTGTTGCCGCCGCCGGCATTGAGTTGGTCATCGCCCGATCCAGCGTAGAGGGTGTTACTTCCTGCATCCGCATTGAGGATGTTGTTGCCGTCGCCTGCATCGAGGTAGTTGTTGCCACCTGTCGCAGTCAGTTTGTCGTTGCCCGCGCCGGCATACAATTCGTTGTTACCGCCGTAGGCGTCGAGAGTATTGGTGCCATCGCCCGCATCCAGATAGTTATTGCCGGCATCGGCCCACAGCATGTCATTGCCCGCGCCTGCAAACAGCTGGTTGTTGCCGCCCACCGCCACCAGCTGGTTGTTGCCTTCTTCACCATCGAGATAGCTGTTCTTGCCTCCTGCATACAATTTGTCGTCGCCATCGCCGCCAAAGAGGGTGCTGTTGTCACCGTCGGAGCCCAGCTCGTCGTTGCCGTCGCCGCCGTCCAGGTAATTGGCGCCGCTTCCGCCGTAGAGGCTGTCATCGCCTGCGCCGCCCAACAGATCGTCGTCGCCGCCTTCCCCCAACAGTTCGTCGTTGCCATCACCGCCATCCAGATAGTCATTGCCCTGTGCATCGCCACCGTCGCCGTAGAGGGTGTCATCCCCTGCATCGCCAATCAGCGTGTCGCCGCCGCCGCCGCCCACTATCATGTCGTCGCCATTCCCCCCGTCAAGGTAGTCGTTGCCCTCGACCACGGCTCCGTCTTTATAGACAGGCTCGTCTCCGTATACCCTGTCGTTGCCCTCCCCACCAAAAATCACATCGTTACCGCTGTTGCCCTCGAGCATGTCGTCACCCGCTTCGCCGTAGAGGATGTCATCGCCCTCAGCGCCCCAGGCATAGTCGTTGCCCGCCCCGGAATAGATGACGTCGGCAGCGCTGTCTACGGGCTCGTCCACGCCGACAGGGATAGGGTCGATCTCGCGGATGCCGTCTACGGTGCTGACGGTCCAGTTATAGGCGGGATTTTTCATGCTATACCACTGGTGCAGGACGAGCTGGGGTGAGCCATCTGCGTCTCCCATGATGTAGTCGTCTCCGGCGCCGGCGATGAGGAGGTCCTGGCCTCCGCCACCATAAAGAATGTCGTCACCAGCGCTGGCGATGAGCGTGTCGTTGCCCGATCCGCCGGTGAGCCAGTCGCCGATCTGACCGGTGCCCGTGTCGGTGTCGCCCTGGGTGATGGCGTCGTCGGTGGAAAGCTCGGCTTGCGCATAGAGGCGGTCGTTGCCCTGGCCGGCATCGAGTACGTCGGTGTCCTGGCCGCCGATGAGGATGTCATTGCCGACGCCGGCGAGCAGATAGTCGCGTCCGGCGCCACCGTCGAGGAGGTCGTTGCCGCCCTGGTAGGCGGTGCTAATGATGTCGTTGCCAGCGCCACCCAGCATGTGGTCGTTGGCGGCAGTGCCTTCCATGCGGTCGTCGAATGCGTCTCCTCCCGGCTCGATCGGGTTGCCATGTTCATCGATGAGGTAGTAGTCGGCATCGTAGCTGATGAGTTGTCCACTGTCGCCGTATTGCTCGTTGTAGCGGTTGAATATCTCCCACCCGGCCGGTTCGTTGCCCGGTATGACGCCGGTGGCATTGTGAATCTGGGGATCACCCAGGGCGGTGTAGGTGGTCTCTATGGCTTGCGGTATATCCTCAAACTGGATGCCGAAGTCGCCTTCCTGGAAGTCTTTGTTGAGAATGAGGGTCTGGTTGTCGCTTTTAGTGTCGGTGATGATGAAATCGGTGCCGGAATATTCACCTTTGAATCTCTTATCAGCACTCCAATAAAGGCTGCCATCGCGGTAGAAGAAGGTGATGTCGGCACCGTTGAATACGACTTTATTAGTACCGTCTTTGTCTTCGATGGTGTCGTTGCCGTCGCCTGCGTTGATGATGTAGGTGTCGTCGCCTGCCCCACCCATCATCAAGTCATCGGCTTTGCCGCCCTGCAGGGTGTCATTACCGCCCATCCCATAAAGCTTGTCTTTGTTGTCGCCGCCAATAAGCCGGTTGTTGCCCGCTCCGCCAAACACGATCTGCTGCATGGCGTCTGGATCTACGAACCATTTGTCGGGGCGCAGGGTGATTTTTTGTTCGACATCGCGATAGAGGATATCGCCGCTGATGGTGGTGCTGTCATCCATGTTGCGCTGCATCATGAGGCTGAGCATGGCGGTACGGTCGCTGAGGTAGTCCTTAGTGAGTTGGCCATGCTTTGTGCCCGGGTAGATATCGAGTTCGCCGTTGTGGTTGAAGGCGCTGTAGTCTGCGCCAAGCACGGCGAAGGGGTTTAGGTTGACGAGGGCGTAGCGGTAGGCCTGGCCGCCTGCATCAAGCGCGCAGGCATCGGCCAGCAAGGTGGCCGCATCGATACGGATAAGGCTCAGGCTATCGTCCTTGGGCAGCACCGCCTCGATCGCATCAACTGCCTTGTAGAGTTTGTCGCGGCCGGAGCCGTCGAAAGCGTTTCCAAGGTATACGGTATCTGCCACATTGAACAGTTTACCCAGTGCGCCCACCGCCGCTTCGAGGGTGTGGTCAGCGACGCTGGTCTCAGCCTTGAGTATGTCGGTAATGGTGCTGATGTTGTCCGGTGTAGCGTCGTTGAGCGTGGGGTCGAGGGTGGTAAATAGTTTGTAGACAGAGAGGGAGTCGGTCATCTGGCCTGCTCCATGGCCAACCACATTGCCGAACCCATCTTCCGTGTAAATATCCATGCGGCCGGCTGGCTGTTGCAGAAACAGCCAGTCTTGCGAGACCACGTTCATCGCAGCGGTGCCGACCGCGTTGGTTATCTTGCCTGTATCGAATCCTGGCGCGCCACCCAATCTCGAAAACAGCACATCAACGTTGCCATTGGAGAACCAAAAGCCCGCACCGTTTACCGCAACCACATTCGTTGTCGAGGACGGAAATAACCGAGAGAAAGCCATTGCAAGATGCCCACCCAAGCTGTGTCCTTCTACACTCACTGTAGAGCCGCCTGATAATTTGCCGGAGCCCACAGAAAGCTTCGACCCGGCCAGCACAAAATTTGAGTCACCAAAATCAATCTTGCGTGCCGATGGCCCCAACGGACCCATGTCCACAATAATGCCATCAGCCTGCAATTCGGCTACATAATTCTTGTAGATACTTGGGCCAATTGGTAAAGTAGTCTGAGCCCACAGTGTTTTTAGCTTAGCGGTCTCCAGAGTCAACGTTTCCAGCTTAGCCGCTGTGTAAATACCGCTACTAGTAAGACTCTTCCAGTAGTTGTACATGTCGACAACTTGATCAATGGCAATACCATCGCCAACGATATCACCTAGGTCGCTGGCAAGTAGGTCGGCATAGCCTGGTTGTGTGCCACGCGTTGCAAAGGAGTATTGACCAGTCCTTTTATCCAAGAATAGGGTAGCAGAAAACCCACTACCATCAGTTAGGCCTCCCAGCCCGGTGGCAGTAAATTGACTAACCACTTCGTAACGGGCGGCGAAGTCGCTAGCTTGGATCTGGCTAAAGGAGCCGCCAAGATCAGAATTGGTGAGAACGGCTTTTAGTTGCTCATCTGTTGATATCAAATGACCTGCATCATCGTAGAAATTCGCATACGCCGCTTCAGCGAGTTGCGCTTGCTCAAATAACGAGATGATTGTGTTCATTTATGGCCCCCAGTTACCTTAGTCTCAAATTCATTGAATTGATGCTGCGGGTGCGCACCACGATCACTGCACCGCTGGACGCTCGTCCAAAATTTAAGCCCCCCCCATTCACGGTCATAGCTTCCAAAATCCACATACCTTGCCAACACTTCATTAGATTTGTTATCAACTATCATTTGCTCATGGCGATGAACAGGAAGAAACCAAAATACTCGCTGTTGTTGCACAGTTTCGTTGATTCTCGGATTCAGAAAGTAGGTATCGGTGTAATTTTCCATATCGCCCTGCCGCGAAGATGGCGCCCCCTTATTCGCTGCCAACGCCTCCATCACCCCTGGATTCTCTGCCTTCCACTGCTCCAGCGTCTTATACATCCAGAACCCCGCATCCTTCGCACAGTAGTACTGATGCACAGCCACGGTCGGCAGCCAATCCCAGAATACCGGCAGGTAAACAATCAGGAAGCCGATGGCCGCGCCCAAGTAGCGCTTCTTCCCCGTCCAGCCTTTCTTCTCGATGCCCCAGCGCCATCCGCGCCGCGTCGCCCACAGCAGCAGCGATAGATACAGCACCATTACGATCAATACGATGAGTCCGAACATTACCTTGCGCTCCTTTCCAACTCATAAACCTTGATTTAGCAACACCGATAGCCAAGCAAACACCACTCATCGCTGGTGCCCATCCCTAAGCCCCCTCAGATTCCTGCCTATGTAATTCCGCCTGTTTGGTATCCGTCGCCCCCACCGCACTCAAGCTCCCCTTCCCTATCCGCACCACCTCATCCACCTGCAGTGTCTTCGGCATGGCATGGGTGATGAAGAGCATGGACACCTTGCCCTTGAGCTGGTTGATGGTAGCGGCGAAGTGTTCGGCGGTGTTCTGGTCCAGGCTGCTGGTGGCTTCGTCGAAGATGAGTATCTTGGGTTGCTTGAGCAGGGCTCTGGCAATGGACAGGCGCTGCTTCTGGCCGCCGGAGAGGCCGGCGCCGCGTTCGCCGATTTCGGTCTGGTAGCCTTGCGGCAGCTGTTCGATGGCGCTGTGGATTTCGGCCATGCGGCAGCAGTGCACGATCTGCTCAAAGCTGGCATGGGGGTTGGCCATCAGCAGGTTGTCGTAGATGGTGCCGGAGAACAGCATGGTTTCCTGCGGCACCACGCCGAAGTAGTGGCGCAGTTCGTTGGCGGCGAGGTAGCGGATGTCGGTGCCATCTAACTTGATAGTGCCGTTGGCGGGCTGGTAGAAGCCTTGCAGCAGTTTGGTCAACGTACTCTTGCCGGAGCCGGAGGGGCCCATGATGGCGACGACTTTGCCGGGGGCGACCTTGAGGTGAAAGTCCTGGTACAGGTAGGGGCGGTCTTCGGCATAGCGGAAGGAGAGGCTGTCGATTTCGATCAGGCCTTTGCCCTCGCGCAGGCGGCTGGGGATGACGGAATAAGGTTCGGCGGGCGCGTTCATCAGGTCGCCCAAGCGTTGCACAGACATGTTGGCCTGCTGGAATTGCTGCCACAGGCCGACCAGGCGCAGCATGGGCTGTGACACGCGGCCGGCGAACATCTGGAAGGCGATGAGCATGCCGATGGTGAATGCGTCTTTGCTGTCGGCGGGCGGATTCATCACGATGTAGGCGCCGATGACCAGGATGAGCAGGGTCATCAGTTGTTCCAGGCCGTTGGAGACAACGTTGTAGCTGTTGCCGATCTGGCGCACCTTGAAGCCGGCGTGCAGGTATTCGGCGAGGTAATCGCTGTAGCGTGATTTGAGCTGCGGTTCCATCTGCAGGCTTTTGACGGTTTCCATGCCGCCCACGTATTCGGTGGTGAAGGCCTGGTTGCGTGCACCGAGCAGGAATTGCTGGTTGAGCTGGGCGCGGAACATGGGGGCGACGATGAGGCTCAGTACCAGGATCAGGCCCATCATGGCCAGCACGATGCAGGTGAGCAGCACGCTGTAATAGAACATGATGGCGAGGAAGATGAGCAGGAAGGGCAAGTCGAGCAGCAGGGTGACGGCGG
>DATDDN010000005.1:0-6579 GCA_036523795.1 Gallionellaceae bacterium
ACGCCATGCTCGCCGGTGATGGTGCCGCCCACTTCCACGCACAGTTCCAGGATCTTGCCGCCGAGCTCCTCGACGCGATGGAATTCGCCCGGCTGGTTGGCATCGTACAGGATCAGGGGGTGGAGGTTGCCGTCGCCGGCATGGAACACGTTGGCCACCGGCAGCTGGTATTCCTGCGACCATTGCGCCATGGTCTGCAGCACGCGCGGCAGCTGCTTGCGCGGGATGGTGCCGTCCATGCAGTAGTAGTCGGGCGAGATGCGTCCCACCGCGGGGAAGGCCGATTTGCGGCCCTTCCAGAACATCAGCCGTTCCTGCTCGTCCTTCGCGGTGCGCACCTCGGTGGCGCCGCTGGCCTTGAGGATCTCGCGCACGCGCAGTATGTATTCGGACACCTCGGCGTTGGTGCCATCCAGCTCGCACAGCAGGATCGCTGCCGCATCGGTGGGGTAGCCGGCATGCACAAAATCCTCTGCGGCACGGATGGCCAGCTGGTCCATCATCTCCAGCCCGGCCGGGATGATGCCGGCGGCGATGATGTTGCCCACCGCAGCGCCCGCCTTCACCACATCGTCGAACGCGGCCAGCAGCACCTGCGCTCGCTCCGGTTTGGGCAGCAACTTCACCGTCACCTCCACGATCACGCCGAGCAGGCCCTCCGAGCCGGTGAACAGGGCGAGCAGATCGTAGCCGGCGTCATCCAGGCCGCTGCCGCCGATGGTGAGCAGTTCGCCTTCCATGGTGACGATCTTCACTTGCTGGATGTTGTGCACGGTGAGGCCGTATTTCAGGCAATGCACACCGCCGGAATTTTCCGCGACATTGCCGCCTATGGTGCAGGCAATCTGCGACGAAGGGTCGGGCGCGTAGTACAAGCCGAGGTGATCCACCGCCTGCGAAATGGCCAGGTTGCGCACGCCGGGCTGCACGCGCGCGGTGCGCTGCTCGGTATCGATTTCGAGGATCTGCTTGAATTTGCCCAGGCCCAGCAGCACGCCCTGCTCATGCGGCAGCGCACCGCCGGACAGGCCGGTGCCGGCACCGCGCGCCACCACCGGCACTTCCAGCTGGTGGCACAAGCTGAGGACGGCCTGCACCTGCTCCACCGTGGTCGGCAGCACCACCAGCAGCGGCAGGCGGCGATAGGCCGACAGGCCGTCGCACTCATACGGGTGCAGATCTTCCATCTCATGCAGCACGGCATCGGCAGGCAGTATCTGCTGCAGCGCGTGGATCAGCTGGGTGCGGTCGGTTGTCATCGGTGTTGGCTCAGGCTGCTTTCCTGACAGCGCGCACATCGCGCGACATGCGATCATAAACGCTTGCGAGCGCCTCTTCATCCCCGACGTTACCGGGGAATATCACCACCGGCATGCCTGGGTAACGCGGGTGGTCATCCGGGCAGCGCACCACCGAACAGCCGGGCAAGATCTGACCCAGCACGCGCGAGGCGCGCAACGCCAGGCCGGTGCTCAGCACATCGTTGGACGTGATGCCGCCCTTGCTGATCAGGAAACCCAGCCCGGTGGGCAGCCGCTTCACCACATCCATCAGAAAGCGCGACACCATTTCGCCGAAAGCCAGCCGCTCCGCCTGGCTGGCGAACTGCAGCTCCGTGCGGCTGGTATAGATCACCGAGGTGATGCCCTGGTGGAACTGCTCGCGCGCCTGCTCGGACACGACCTTGAGCATGTCGGCATAATTCTGCTGTAGATGGGACACATCCACCTCGATGCCGCGCAGGCCATCGCGCTGCAGGAGTCTTTCCAGCTGAGCCGTGGTCTTCCTGACATGCGAACCCACGATCACCGCACCGGGCTGGCCGTTGCGGGTGTATTTGCCCATCTGCGCGGCAGAGACCGGCTGTGCCGGCAGATCGGCGAAGGCGGTGAGCAGGCTGGCCGCGCTGCGGAACAGGAAGCGCTTGCCCTGCTGCGCCGCCTGGGTGAGCTGGTGGCAGAAGTGGTTGAGGTCGGCCTGGCTTTGCGCATCCACCACGCAGCAGCGGTTACCCTGCAGTGCCAGCAAGCGTGGCAGGCTGTTGCCGCGCATTTCGTCGAACAGGAAGCGCTCCACCGCGGCGGCCCGGATGCGGCCGGCGGTTTTTTCCTCGACGTAATCGGGCAGGTAGCTGTGGTGATAGGCAAACACCGAGTCTTGCGCGAATTCGGTTTCATGCACTGGCACCGGCTTGCCGTTCACCATCAGGTAATGGATGCTGTCCAGCGTGATGCGTCCGCCCTCGAAGAATGCGGGCACAATGAAGTGCGCGTCGAATGGCCCCAGCTCTTCCGCGATCACATCGGTTTCCACCGGATAGTGTCCGCGCAGGGTGGAATCGGAGCGGCTCACCATGAGGGGGTTGATGGCGCGGCCGCCTGCAGCCAGCTCCGCCAGCGCCTGCTTCAGGTTGACGCATACTTCGCGCGTGATGGCGGCGGCCCGCGCCGCATCCATGCCCCGGGTATTGGTGAGCACGAAGAACAGCGGAGCGTCATCCCGCAATCCCTGCTTCAGGGTGGCAACGTCCCAGCGGGTCAGCAGCAAGCAGCTGTGCACCGTTTGCGAGCCGGTGGGGTCGTCGTCGAGTACGATGATTTTGGTGTCTGCCATTTCATTGCTCCGAGAAAATGCAACCAATCGTAGGTCGGGTTAGCGCAACGTAACCCGACGTTGCCTATTGCGTATTTCAATTCTATTGTCGGGTTACGCTGCGCCAACCCGAACGGCGGAGACTGTGTGTCTTAATGGCCGCACAACGCCTTGGCGCGCGCCACCATGGTCTCGGCGGTGATGCCGTTGAACGCCATGATCTCGTCCGCACTGGCGGTGGTCTCGCCGCGCTTCCAGCAGATGGTGTCGCGCGCGGTGGCACGGGTGCGCAACAGCACCGGCTCCAGCGAGCCGCTGGGGCCGCCGCTCACGGCGATCAGCGCGTTGCCGTCGAACAGGGCATTGAACTCCGCGTCGCCCATGAAGGCGTTGTCCGGCTGGCTCACGGTATTCCAGGCCACGTCGCTCGGGCGATACAGGCGGCGCGGGTTGATCACGGCGACGATGCGCACGCGGAAGCCGGCCTGCTCCAGCTCGTCCTTGGCCTTGAACACCGGCAGCAGCACCATGTCGCCGGTCACGGCAAACACCACGCTACCCTTGCCGCCACTGGCAGATTCGTAAATGGTCGCAGCGCCCTTCTCCACCCCCGCCCTGGCTTCGGCCACGCTCATGTGCACCGGCAGCGGGCTCTTGGAGGCGATGATCACCATGCCCTTGTTGTAGCTGTGGGTGGCGTATTCATACGCCGCCTGGATGCTGTTGGCATCGCACGGGAACAGCGGATACACGTTGCCGTTGCGCGTCATCGCGCTGAAGTAGTTCTCGATCTCCGGGCGCTGATGGGTCCAGCCGTTGCGGCCCTGTTCCAGTGCGCCGGCGGTGAACATGCACACGATGGAGGGCGTCTTGCGGCGCAGCTCGGCCATGGCCTGGGTGACGGTCTGGATGATGGGCCAGCCGTTGATCGCAAACGATTCGTACGACAGCCACAGCGAACGCGAACCTAACAGCGCCAGACCGGCGGCGAAACCGGCGCAGGCATCTTCATTCAGCGGCTCGTACACCTGGCCGGTCGGCTCCTGGTTGTAGAGCGGATCCTGGGTCGGGTGGCGGATCTTGAGCGCGTCGTTGATGTTCTTCATCGCCGAGGCTTCGGTGCCGTCGGCATTGCTGACGACAAAGCGCGGATCGGCCTTGCCCACCTGGGCTACCAGTGCGCCCATGGCCGTGGAGGGCACGGCCTTCTCGCCCTTGGCGAAGTCCTGCATCTGCAACGCGGGGAGCTTGGGCAGGGCCAGCTCGAATTCGGTGACCACGGTCTTCACAGCCGGGCCGCCGCCGGCGCGGCTGAAGTTGGTGCGCACCAGGTCAAACGCGGCTTGCGGCAAGGCGCGGCGCTGCAGGCCCTCAACGATGTGGGCGGCATCCAGCGTGTCGGCCGGGTACAGGTTGTGCGACTTGGCGCCGGTGGTATGCACCCCGGCACCCTTCAGCTGCTTGATGACGAACGCGGTCAGCTTCCCACCCATGGCCGACCTGGCCGCACGATCCACGCCCTGCAACACCGCCTTGGCAAAGGCCAGGCGCTGCTTGAACGAGAAGCGGGTGCTGTCCACGTATTCGCCGGACTGATTGCTGTCGTCGTAGTCCTTGGCGTTGACCAGCACCACTTCGTCAAAGCCGTGGCCTTTCCAGTAGGCGATCATGTCCTCGTTGCTGTGCAGCGACACCATGGAGTGGTGCTCCTGCGAGTAGCCGTTCCAGATCAGCACCGGCAGGAAGTTGGTGACCTCCGGGTAGGCGGTGTGGAAGTGCATCATGGAGTTGAGCACATAGGGTTCGCCCATGCCGCCATCGCCGATGGTGACCGGGAACAGCCTGTCGCGGTGCAGGTAGGCGCCCGCCATGGCGAAGTGCTGGCCCTGGCCGAGCGGGCCTGCTGGCGCCAGCAAGCCGGGAATGGCGCCGGACAGGTGGCCGAGCAGGCCGTGCTTCTCGCGGAAGCGCTGCATCATGTCGTCCATGTTGTAGATGTTCATGCTTTCCAGCGAGCCATCCAGGAACATGGAGGAATAGAAGCCGGGTGCGTGGTGGCCGACCTCGGTGACGATGTTGGTGTGGCCCAGCATCATCAACGCGGCATGCGCCTCGGCACTGGAGGCAAAGCCGCCGGGATGGCCGGAGCCCTTGGAGCCGCACACCTGCAGGGTGACATAGCGCAGGGCATCGGCTCCCAGCAGGGTCTGGTAGGCAGCAGCGTCATCGGCGGCATTGGCGATGGCAGTCTGGCCCTCCGCAATGGCCGGGCTGGCCGCGAATTTGTCGAATTCGGGCCAGGCTGCGCCGAAGAATTTGATGCCCTGGGTGAACTCTGCTGCGGCCATTTTCCGTGCGGTAGCGGTTTGCATGATGATTTCCTCTCAAGTCCAGAATCTGCCCTGCATTTCATTTTGCACAATGCATTTCACATTGTGAAATATTCAGGGGCTAAAAAATCGGTCCAGATCCAGGGACCGAATGCTTGCCACCACCTTAGCGCGCGGTTTAAAATTTCGCAATACACAATCGTTTTCACAATACGAAATATGGAACCCTCCCCCGCCTCCTCCATCCAGGTTATAGACCGCCTGTCACGCCTGCTCGACGTAATCGCCGCCAACCCCGGCCCGGTCAGCCTCAAGGTGCTGGCCGCCGAAACCGGCCTGCACCCTTCCACCGCGTTCCGCATCCTCGGCGCGATGGCAGCGGTGGGCTTTGTCGAGCGCGATGCCAACAGCCACTATGCGATCGGGCGCAAGCTCGCCCGCCTCGGCGGCAAGGTACATACCGGCACCGATGTGCGCGAGGAAGCGCGCGGCATCATGGAGAAGCTGCGCGACGAACTGGGCGAAACCATCAACCTGACGGTTCGCGAAGGCGATGAGGTGATCTACATCGAGCGCGCCACCCCCAACCGCATGATGCGGGTGGAACAGCTCATCGGCAGCCGCGCGCCGCTGCACGTCACCGCGGTGGGCAAGCTGATGCTGGGCGAGCTGGGCGACGCCTTCATCCGCGCCTATGCCAAACGCTCCGGCCTCAGGCAATACACCCCGCACACCTGCACCACGCAAACCAGCCTGCTCAAAGCCGTGCACGAGGCAAGCGCGAAAGGATTTGCGTTCGACAACGAGGAAGCGGAACTGGGCGTGGGCTGCATCGGCGCATTGATCCGCAACCGCACCGGCGAGGTGGTGGCCGGTCTTTCCGTGTCCGCCCCCATCGAGCGGCGCAAGAATGCATGGGCGGCAAAGCTGCAGCATGCGGCGCAACAGATCTCGGAGCGGCTGGGCTACCGCGGCTAACAAGCTGCTAGGTGCTCAGCGCGCCAGCAGGGCTACTCCGCTGACGATCAGCAGCAGGCTGATCGCGCGCTGGAAAGTTTCCTGCGAGATGCGGGTGTGGATGTGGCCGCCGATGTAGAGGAACACCGCCATCACCGGCAAGGCGGTCGCCACCATGGTGAGGAATGGCCGGGTGAAATAGCCGGAGCTCAGGTAACCCAGCAGCCGGCCGCCGCCATCCATCAGGAAGATGGCGGCGAAGGTGGCGCGGAAGGCGCCCTTCTCCAGCCCGCGCGCCTTGAAGTAGGTGACGTAGAACGGTCCGCCGGTGCCGAACAGGGTGCCGATCATGCCGCCCGTCACCCCGGCCAGCACGCCCCAGCCGCGCGCCGCCCCCTTGTGCGGGCTGTAGCCGGACAGGGTATACAGCGCAAATGCGATGATGAACACGCCCAGCGCCTTGGTCAGCAGCAGCGCATCCGAACGCGACATGAACAGCAGCGCGATCAGCACGCCGAGCAGGCTGAACGGAATCAGCGGAATGATCTCGCGCCAGCGTATGTCGCGGCGGTTCTTCACGCCCTGGCTGAGCGAAGCAAGATAGTCGAGCAGCACGATCATGGGCACCACCACGCCCAGCGACAAGGGCGTGAACAGGGTCAGCAGCGGCACCGCAATCAGCCCCGAGCCAAAGCCGGCC
>DATDDN010000006.1:0-30573 GCA_036523795.1 Gallionellaceae bacterium
ATCTGCTCGGCCTCTTGCAGCGGCACCAGCGGGCTCATGGCCTGCGCCAGTGCGGTCAGGTTCCACAAGCCGATCTGCGGCTGCTGATCGAAGGCGTAACGTCCGCCATGATCGGAGTGGTTGCAGACATGACCGGGATTGTAAGCCTCCATGAAGCCGAACGGGCCGTAGTCGAACGTCAATCCCAGTATGGACATGTTATCGGTATTCATCACCCCGTGCATGAACCCCACCGCCTGCCACCTGGCCATCAGCCGTGCGGTACGCGTCATCACCTCGTGCAGCAGGCGGCCGAACCGGCCCGGCACGCCCGTCAGGTGCGGAAAATGGCGGGCGATCACGTAATCGGCCAAGGCCTCGATCTGCGCCACCTGCTGGCGGTAATAAAACACCTCGAACGAACCGAAGCGCACATGCGAAGGGGCCAGCCGCGTCACCACGGCGGCGGTCTCGATGCGCTCGCGATACACCTCGTCATCGCTTCCCACTATGCACAGTGCACGGGTGGTGGGGATACCCAGGCCGTGCATGGCTTCGGAACACAGATACTCGCGGATGCTTGAGCGCAACACCGCACGACCGTCTCCGCTACGGGAATATGGGGTCGGCCCGGCGCCTTTCAACTGCACGTCCCACAACTCGCCTGCGGCGTTGCGGATTTCGCCGAGCAGGATTGCGCGCCCGTCACCCAGTTGGGGCACGTAGTGGCCGAACTGGTGGCCGGCATACAGCATGGACAGCGGTTCGCTGCCCGGCAGCAGGCGGTTGCCGATGAAATATTCGGCAAAATCGGGACGCAATGCCTGATCGTCAGCCAGGTCGATCAGAGCGGCCGCGCGGGAATTGAAACTGACCAGATAGGGATTGCCGAGGGGCGTCGGCTGGAGTCGACTATGAAAAGTTGCTGGCAGCCGTGCAAACGTGTTGTCGAAGTTCAGCTGCTCAAGTTTTCTCATGTCATCTACCGCTCGACTACAGAGAGAGTCCGGGATGGCGCTGCATCCCGGAACAAGGGACAACTTATACGCAGCCGGTAGGCTTGGGCATGCCACCGTACTTGGTGATCGGCTTCATCGGGCCGGTCATCCAGAGATCGAACACTTCCTTCTGATCCTTGTTCAGATACTTGGCGAACTTGCGGATCGGCGGAACGGAACCGAACTCTTCGTAGAATTCGCGGGCTTTCATGATCTGCTCCCACTTTGCATCGTTCAGCTCATAACCATCGGCCTCAGCCATGGCGCGACCGATTTCTTCAGTCCAATCACTCATATCCAGAAGATAACCATCACCATCACGTTTTGGGAGAGACATTTTTTCTACCTTTCATACTTAATCAAAAAATTGCTGGTTTTTGCCTAAAAAAAGCGGCAGAGCCCAATACTGCAGCCCCGCCAAGCTAAGGAGGACCACTAGAACCACGGCGCCATTTAACCTTACCAGAGTAAAGTAGTCAAGTATTAATTGATAAAAAAATCGCATATTTTGCGAATACTCTTGTTCGCGACCCGGTTAGTGCCTGATCTGTCCCCCTGCAGAGCTAGTCCTCTGCCAGAGCTATCTCCGTAGCGGCCGTGTCCCGGTCAATTTCCAGCCGCACTTCGCAATACTCGTTGATCTCGCTCATCGGCGTGGGATCGTCCGTGCAGCTGCAACCGGCGACCACGCTCTGGAAAAAGATCCCGGCCCTGACGCGTATCAGCCGGTCCGCAGCCTCTACCCGATTGACCACCAGCGTGACAGGCGCATCGAGCACGTAGTTGCCGGCTGCCATGCCCTGCTGCAGGGGCAGATCTCCCGGATGCAGCCGTGCCACCTCCTGTTTGAGCACTGCCTCGAAATCCGGCGTTCCCCATGCGCGTGCCGCCCTCTCGAATCGAATCATGGCCTCACCCTCCAATCAGCTCCAATACTTGCCCAACCGTTCATACAGGCTCAGCACGATCTCGAACAGGATCAGCCCGATCACGTACCACTCCAGCTTGTGCAGCTGCTTGTTATCCCACACATCGGCCAGCGTCTGCGCCGTATCCGAGATCAGGCCCAGCTTGCGATCCAGTGCTGACTGGCGCTCAAGCAGCTCAAACTCGTCTTCCAGGCTGGCATACAGCCCCTCCAGGTGCGGAAAATTCCACAGCGTCTCCGGCTTGTCGCCAATTTCCGCGCGTCCCACCATGCGGTGCTCGATCAGCAGCATGTGGCCAATCTTGGACAGCAGCTTCTTCGAACCGGCACTCACCTTGCCATGCAGCGCGAGCTCCTGTGCCAGCGGCTCGATCTTGTCGAACTCCCCGGCCACGCGCTTCTCGTACAAGGCCAGCACCAGATTCTTGCTCAGCGCATCCGCAATGACCTGCAATGCCTCGAGCGACAGCTCGTCCAGTGACACCGCACCACTCTGCACGCCGAGACTGCTCATGCCGCAGTGGATATCCAGCTCCTCCGTTTCGGCGGGCGAATAAGGGTTGGTCAGCAGCGGCTTGAGCGTGTCGATGAAGCGCGTCTCATCGGCTGCGCTCACTCCGAACAGCACCACTACGCCGTAGCGAAACAGCACGGCTATGCCCCCCACATCGCCTGCCTCCAGCGTCAACGGGGTCGTCGACAGGCAATCGGCAAGCTTGAACTGCCTCAAATCCAGGCGATCAGCCAGCAGCAGCGCGCGCGCACGCACATCACGCATGTCTTGCAGCAACAAGGGCTTGGATTTGACGGGAGCGTTTGCGGTGTTCATGGAAGTCACGGCGTAATGACTCAGGGCTTGCCCAATACTCTCGTAACGCGAGCCCATTATCAAGAGCTGAATCGCGACACATCAACGCACATGAGCGCAACCTGCCGACCAGCCACGGCACTTCTGACGGTTCAGATGCTGCTGGTGGCGGATATCAGCGCCGGCAGCACGATAATGAACAAGAACACGCCGATTATTGCCCAACGCACAAACATGGCCGCATTTTCATACGCTTTGGTCATCTGGCACCTCTCTTTCATGCGCCAGCCGGCTCCAACTGCCGGTCTTGATCAGACCGCGCATATGCGGGGAAAGTTCGTGGCGGCCTGGCATGGCCATTGCCGCCCCGGTGCCGGTTCGCCGGTATCAGAACATGAAGGTGATGCTGACGTCGGAGTAGGTCGAGCTGCAGTTGCGGTAGACCGCCTCGTTGCAGTCGCGATAGGACTCGTGCACCAGGCCAACGCTGACCGAGCTGTTGGGGCTGGAAGCGATGTAGATACCGGCACGCTCCCCGACCGAGTCGAGGCCGGGCAGGCCGGCAATCGAGGTGTGCCGATAGAACGCGCCGACATAGGGCTGCACGGGCGATGCCTGATAGAACACGTACTGTGCAAATGGCGTCACCTTGCTGATGGAAGGGTCGCTTCCCGACCATTTCTCCAGTGACAGGCCGAGCCCGAGCCCGTCGATTACGTAATAGCTCGCGCTCGCGCCCAGCACCATGTAGTTGTTGTCGAAGGCGTAGGCGTTTCCGGCCATCAGCGAAAACTGCATGCGCCCCTGCGCGAACATTCCTCCCGCCCCCGCAGCATGCGCCGGTACGGCAGCCAGCAGCAGCAACGTCATCAGCAGTCGTCTTCTCATCACGATATCTCCTTGTGCACGCAGTGTTGAATTTGAACCCGGACTAGGCGGCCCTGGCCAGCGCCCGCAATACCGCCTTCAGCAAGACCCAGCAGCGGTCCACCGACGCGACCTCCACCCGCTCGCCGGGCGCATGGGCGCCGCGTATGTCGGGGCCGAAGGAGATCATGTCCAGGTGCGGGTGACTGGCCGCGAGCAAGCCGCATTCCAGCCCGGCATGAATCACCTGCAGACTGGCCGGCTGCCCGAATTCTGCCGTATACACCTGCTGGCACAGGGCAAGCAGGCGTGACGCCGGATTGGGCGTCCAGCCCGGATAGACGCCGTCTTTGCGGGCATGCAGGCCGTAGCTTTGCGCATAGGAAACCAGCTTGTCGGCCAGCACATCGGCGCGCGCATCCTGCAGCGAACGCACCTTGAACGTCGCCCTGAACACGTCCCCTGCCAGCGTCAGCACGCCGAGGTTGCTTGAGGTATCCGTCACGCCGGGGAAATCATCGCTGATGCGCGCCACGCCATTGGCGGCGATGTCTGCAAACGCCAGCAGGCGCTCCTGCTCGGTGCGGGTGAGCGAGACATGCGGTGCCGCATCGTCGTGGCGGCACTCGAACCTCACCCCGGCGTCCGTTTCGGCAAAGCGCTGCTGCCAGGACTCGCGCCTGTGCTGCTCCCATTCGTCGATGCGCGCCGCGACGGCGGCGGGCAGCGCACACAGGGCATGCGCCTCGCGCGGGATGGCGTTGCGTGCGGTGCCGCCCTGCATCTCGACCAGGCGCAGGTCGGTGTGCGCCGAGAGGTCGCGCAGCGCCTCCGCCAGCAGCTTGATCGCATTGCCGCGGCCAAGGTGGATGTCGATGCCGGAATGCCCGCCGCGCAGCCCGCTCACCTCGAAGCTCACCAGCGCATAATCGGGCGGCACCTGTTCCAGCGCGCAGGTGTGTTCCACCTCCACATCCACTCCGCCGGCACAGCCGAGATAGAAGTGCCCCCACTCCTCGGTATCGATGTTGATCAGCCGCGTGCCGCTCAGGGTGCCGGGCGCCAGCCCGCGCGCGCCGTCCATGCCTGATTCCTCGTTCACCGTGAGCAGCACCTCCAGCGGCGGATGCACCAGCCCGGGTTCCTCCAGCGCGGCCAGCGCCAGCGCCACGCCGATGCCGTTGTCCGCGCCCAGCGTGGTGCCTTCGGCCACCACCCAGCCATCGCGCAGTTGCGCATCGATCGGATCACGCTCGAAATCGTGCCGGGTGCCGGCATTGGCCTGGCACACCATATCGAGGTGGCCCTGCAGAATCACGCCGGGGGAGGACTCACAGCCGGGGCTGCCCTGCTTCCTCAGAATCAGGTTCCCTGCCGCATCCACCACGGATGCTATGCCGCGCGCCCGCGCCCAGCCCAGCAAATGCTCGCGCAGCGCGGCTTCATGATACGAGGCGCGCGGGATCGCGCACAGCGTGGCGAAGTGCGCCCATACCGCCCGCGGCTGCAGGTTTTCAAGTTGATTGCTTGTTGCCATATGTGTCATTCAGGAAGCACGCCCTTCCGGGCGCACCTCGTCATGGTTGAGTATCCATTTCGCCCCGCGGGCATGCGCCGCCAGGCGTCGCACGGAATCGCGGCTAGTTGGGCACGATCTGGTAGACCTTCCTCTGCCTGCCGCTGATCACCCCGATGTAGCGCTGGTCGCCATGCTGGCCAAATTCGAGCTTCGCGTCATCGAGCGCGCGATCGAAATACATCTCGCCCAGCACCCGCCCGCGCTGCGCGTCCCACAGGAACAGCTTGCTGTTGGTCACTGCGGCGAGATAGCGGGAATTGGCCACGAACATGCAGTCGAGAATCCTGCTGCCGCCCTTCTCCTCACGCGTCCGCTCCGCCACTGGCGCAGTCTCCAGCGCGATCACCTCCCTGTGCGTGGCGCTGTCCAGCACGTGCACGCGGGAACCGAACAGGCGCCTGGGCCGCGGCCCCAGCAGGTAAGTGCGCCGCAGATAGCCGCCGACCACCACCATGCGCCCGTCCGGCGACCTGCGCGCACAGGTCACCTCTTCCGTGTACCACGCTTCATTGGCCAGCCTGGCGTATTTCACCGCCGCATCCGTTTTCGACAAGGCGGGCGGGCGCGGCGCGGCCGAGTAGGCGGGAGGGGCACTGTTCAATTGCAGGCGCACGTCGCCCAAGTGCATCGGAACGGGCTTGACGCCATTGTCGGCGGCCAGCGCCGCGCCACACATGAAGCAGGCCAGCAACACAGATATTCTGGCGAATCCCATGGCAACCTCCCGTAACTCTGCTGCCTACAGCTCCGCGTCGGTGCGGCGCAGGCGCCGTGCAATCACGCGCATGACATGCAGCGCGAAATGCGGCGTGTTCTGGATCAGGAAATCGAAGCGACGGCGGTCGACGGCAAGCAGTCTGCAGGCCGTGCGCGCCACTACCGTGGCAGAGCGCGCCGCTTCGTCTATCATCGTCATCTCGCCCAGCAGCGCGCCCGGCTCCGCCACCTCCACCACCTTGTTGTTGACGCGAATCTCCGCCACGCCCGACATCAGCACGTACAGCACATCGCCCTTCTCGCCTTCTCGAAACAGCGTCTCGCCGGCTGCCAGCACCTGCAGATCGGTTTCGTGCTGAAACAGGTTTGCCAGATTCATTACCATACCCCCAACTTGTGCATCCCGAATTGAGCTTGCGCCGTGCGTCACTTGCGCACCGGAAAATCGCGGGCCATTATACCTGCACGCAACGTGCACGTTCTCCGATCGGGCGACGAGGGTATTCCGTCCGCAGCCGGAACCCGCCTGCCTGCTGCAATGTCGTAATGTTGCCACGCAAAGAGGCCTGCAATGGCCCCTCTGCACCACCCCAAGCAAGGAGAACAGCATGCCCCAATCCATCCCGCAGTCGCCCACGCTGGGCGGCAAACCGGTCAAACTGTTCGGCGAATTTCCGCAGGTGGGTCAGACTGCGCCGCCCTTCTCGCTGGTCAACAAGGACCTGCAGGACATCACCCTGGCCAGCTTCGGCACCAGGCGCAAGGTGCTCAACATCGTGCCCAGCCTGGACACGCCCACCTGCCAGGCCTCTGCACGCCGCTTCAACAAGGAAGCCTCCAACCTGTACAACGCCGTGGTGATCAACATCTCCGCCGACCTGCCGTTTGCCATGGCGCGCTTCTGCAGCAGCGAAGGGCTGGACAATGTAGTCAACCTGTCGGTGATGCGCGGCCGAGACTTCATGCGCAACTACGGCGTCAAGATCGCCGAGGGCGCGCTCGCCGGTCTCACTGCGCGTGCGGTAGTGGTGCTGGATGCAAAGAACGTGGTGCGCTACACCGAGATGGTCAGCGCGATCGAGAACGAGCCCAACTACGAAGCCGCACTGACGGCACTGCAAGCCATCTGATCCCATGCATAGCCAGGCGGCCTGCCGGACAATCCGGCAGGCCGCCTTGATTTTCCGCACAGCCCCGCAAGCCGAATCTGCTACAGTCCCGCCATGAGCAAACTCACACTGGATCGCATCCTCCAAGCACAGGGCTTCGGCACCCGCAGGCAATGCCGCGAGCTGGTTGAATACGGCGAAGTCAGCATCAATGGCGAAGTCATCACCGACTGCCGCCGCGACATCGAAACTAAAGGCCTGCAATTCACCGTTTTCGGCGAAACATGGGATTTTCGCGAGCACATCTATATCGCCCTCAACAAGCCGGCGGACTATGAATGCTCGCGCAAGCCCAGCCATCACCCCGGCGTGCTGAGCCTGCTGCCTGAGCAATTCGCCCTGCGCGACGTGCAGCCGGTCGGCCGCCTCGACCACGACACCACCGGCCTGCTTCTGATGTCCGACGATGGCGCCTTCATCCACCGGCAATCCTCGCCCAGGCAACAGATCCCCAAGATCTATGTCGCCACCACGCATGACGCGGTGACCCCTGAACTGGTGGCCCAGCTGCTGCGCGGCGTCAAGCTGCACGACGAACCCGCGCCGCTGGCCGCCGTCAGCTGCCGCCAGGTGGATACGCACCAGATCGAGATCGTGCTGGAACAGGGCAAGTATCATCAGGTAAAGCGCATGCTGGCCGCCGCAGGCAACCACTGCACCGCACTGTGCCGCACGCAGATCGGCCAGCTCAAGCTGGACGATCTGGGTTTGATGGAAGGGGGATGGTGCTACCTGGACGAAGCGCAGCGCGCCCAGCTGAAGGGCTGAAGCACCGCCGGACAGGCGGGATCCAGCTTGCACCCTGCGGCAGCTGCGGCCGCGCCAGCGATGGGAAGCACGGGCCAAATCCGGCATAATGCGCCAGCTGGACAAGGATCATTCTGGCAGCGCCACTCACGGCTGCCCCTATCAACCGTCTCACGGAGCACACATGACTAGAATGCACCAAGCACCCCTGTACACCACCCTGCTGCTTTCCGCGCTGCTCGCCTCCGCTTGCGCAAGCCAGCCGAAGCAGGTGGCCCCCGCCGAGCCAGCTCCGGTCGCCGCCGAACAGCCCGCCGCAGTCGAACCGGCGCCCGCACCCGCGCCTGTCGCCGAGCAGGCAGCCACCACGGCTGCGGTAACCGAAGCCCCCGCTCCCAAGCCGCCCGTCAAAAAGGCCCGCAAAGCGAAGAAGAAAGTGGCAAAACCCATGCCGCCCAAGGCAGAAGAACCGGCCCCGGTAGCGGCGCCAGCGCCGGCACCGGCCCCTGCGCCTGCCCCGGTAGTGCAGGAACCCGCACCCGCCCCGGTAGCGCCCCCGCCCGCAGTAGTCACCCCACCCGTGGCAGAAGAGGGCTTTCTGAGCAAATACTGGATGTGGCTGCTCGGCATCGTTGTTGCGGTCGTCGCGCTGCTGCTGGTAGTGAAGAAGAAGTAAGCAAGCAGAGCCGCATGTGCAACAGCCCCCGCTTGCTACAGGCGGGGGCTGTTGCTATTTGGGGCTCTCCAGGCCGCAAGGTGAGGTCAGAGCTTTATCGCGCGCGTCAACAGATATTCGTGACGTACCACATTGTCATGGTGATATTCGCTCACCATCTCATCGATCTCGTTGCGCCATGCTTCCAGCCTTTCAGGCTCCTGTTGCAGCACCTGCACGGCACGCACGAAGGGACCGGCCTTGGCTTCGAAAAACAGGCGCAGATGCCTGGGCGTGAGCGCCGGTATGCTCATGATGCCCCGTTCCACATGCACGCCTTTCACGCCATTTCCCAGCCGCTGTCGCACGACCGACACATCGCCCCACTGTACCGGTGAAGCCACGCCCGGCGGCGGCGGCACATATTTGGCGATCAGGCCGAACTGGCGCCCGATCAACTGCTCGCCGGGCCAGGTGGCAAATGCAATCGTGCCTCCGGGCTTGAGCACGCGCATCATCTCGCCCACGGCCACCTCGGGGCGCGGCGCGAACATGTGGCCAAACTGGCTCAGCACCACATCGAATGAATTGTCGGCAAAAGGCAGCGCCTCGGCATCGCCTTCATGCCAGGCAATGTCGGCATGGCCGGCCACAGCCGCGCTCTCCTTGGCCTGCGCAAGCAGCGCCGGTGTCAGATCCAGCCCATCCACCCTGGCCCCCGCCCGTCGCGCCGTGATCGCCACCACGCCCGTCCCGGTGCCCACATCCAGCACGGCCTGGCCAGGTTTCACCCCGGCAAAGCGCACCAGATGCCCGGCCACCGGAGTAGTAAACACCGCCATATCGCCAAAGTTTCCCAGCGTCCAGGTCTCACGTTGCCTGCTCTTGAACTCCGCCACCGGATCCTTATCCATGATTTCCTCCTTCGAACAGATGTGCCACTTGCACCGAGGTCCACGCTCATGCCGGCGCGGATATGGCTCGGCAAGAATTACGTCCCCGATCAGCCGCCTTGCAGCCTACCGCGTTCCCGTGCCTGTACCAATACAGTGAATCGGGTGGATCAATCTGCGTGATTTCACTGATTGTTTTCTTCTGGCGAGCACGAAAATTGACGGGTGGCCCATATATATTTGCTGAACGTCGACTTGACTGCGTACAAGCACAGGCCAGGAAAGAGAAACGGCCATGTATCCAGCGTTTACGCACGTCCAGATTTCACCTTGAGAGCGCATTAAGACACATTCTTACAAAAACATGGCAAATTGCCGACCGATGACAACAACTGAACGAGAATCGCCGCACCGCTTTCGTTTCACATCGCGTCAAGGAAACGTCAACGCACTCGCATGCTGATGCGTTAATGGCACCATGGCGGACATCACCGCAGTCACGATGGAGAAACAGATGGGCAGTCTGAGCGAGGAATCCTTTGCGGAATTCCTGGATTCACTGAAACAAGCGGGTATCGAGATCACCAACGAGCGCGAGGTGCGCGAGCGCCTGGCCGAGGTGCAGCGCTGGCGCGACGCCTTCACCACCCTGGCACGCAACGGCCGCACCATAGGCATCCAGTTCAAGAGCCGCGACAGCGACCTCAACCTGGCCAAGATCCACCGCGCCTTCACCGAGTTCAAGTTTCCCGAGCAATCTGAGGCACAGTTTGCGGCCAGCCTCAAGGCCAGTCACTAAATCCTGGCCGGGCGGCAGCTTCAGCGAATCTCCGCCGCCTCCGGCACCACATAATCCGGGTAGCGCTTCCTGAACTCGGCCAATTCCTTTCTGGCTTCGTCCAGTTTGCCCTGCTGCTTCAGCAGCGTGATGCGGGCGATCCAGTCTTCCGGCCGCTGCCTTGCGGCTGCGGCCTCATCTCTCAGAGGGGCCGCCATAGGCCGCGCAGCGGGCGCGGGCGCAACCAGACCTGCCGCGGCCGGAGCGGGTTGGCTGTAGGCCTCGCCGACACTCCCCGCGGCAGGCGCCGCAGATTTCTTTCCTTTCGTCAGCGCCATCTCCCTGTCATCCGCAGCGCGCTCCAGCATCTTCACACGCGGCTCGGCCGCGGCCGGTGCCGCAGGCGCGGCTGACATCACACTCATCGGCTTGTTCTCGACCACAGGTGCCGGCTTTGCCGCCGCACTCACCGCCGGTGCGCCCTGCGAAACCGCCACATCGGCCTTATCCGCCTGGGCGACACGTGCCGTTTCGGCCCGCTTGTTTGCCTGCATCGTGATCGGCGCCGGCGCTGCCGCAACGACCGTCGGCCGCTCTTCGCCGGGCGCCGGCAGCGCGGCATCCCGTGACACATACGGCCACTGCAGACCGATCATGACCACCACGAACAGGGTGGCCACCAGCGACAGCGGCACCGCCCAGCGCCGTTTCGGCCTGGCGCCGGGGCGAGCGCCCACGGCCCGGTGCGCCTCGGCCAGGATCGCCGCATCCAGATGATCGGGCACATCGATCGGCGGCAGCTCGGCATAGGCCTTCGACAGGTCGGATTTGCCCTGCATGTATTGCTCCAATTCACGATCCTGGCTCATCGCAGACCTCTCAATCCATTCCGCAGCTTGGCGACCGCATAACGCAAGCGGCTCTTGGCCGTTTCCGCCGTCACCCCGGTAGCCTGTGCGATCTCCTCCAGCGACATTCCCGCCTCTTCGCGCAGCAGGAAAGCCTCGCGCTGCACCGCAGGCAACGCCGCTATTTTTTCGACCAGGTTTTCGACCAGGCGTTTGCGCTCCACCAACACCTCCGGCTGGCCGTTCGGATCGCCTGGCAGCTGTTGTACGGGCGAATCGCAGTCCGCGTCCTCTACATCCAGCGACAGGGTGATGCCGGGATGCTGGCGCACGTGATCGATCAACCGGTTGTGGGCGATCTGGTACAGGAAAGTGGTGAACTTCGCGCTGGGCCGGTAGCGCTCGCGACTGCGAATGAGGTTGCTCCACACATCCTGGAACAATTCCTCTGCCACGCCCTGGTGTCTGCTCAGGCGCAACAGATAGCGAAAGAGCCCCGCCTTGTGGCGGCGGTACAGGATATCAAACGCCCCTGCATCGCCGTCACGGTAGAGCTCCATCAGTTGTTCGTCGGCCACCTCATCGCGCATGGTGGCGAGTATAGGCGAGCACGCCGGCACTGGCTATATCCGCGCAACCCGGCCTGCCGCTCACCCGCGCTCAGTATTTCACCTGCACCCGGTACGACAGCGTCGTCTTTCCTTCCGGCGGCACCTCGATTGACCAGGACGCGGTGTGCGCAGTGGGCTTGCTGCTGCGATGGCTCTCGCTCACGATCTTCCAGTCGCCCGGGATGGGTTCCTGCACGGTGACCACGGCCGCTTCCTTCCTGGCGTTTTTCAGCACGATCTCGAACGCGGCCTCGACCTGATGCCCGCCCCTGAACGGCGCCGGATGCGACTTGAAGTCCGTCTGCTTCTTGTCGGCAGTGACATCAAACGATTCGCCCAGCTTAAGGCGAACCTTCTCGTTCCTGGGCGTATGGTCGACATTGTCCTCACCCACGAACTGCGCGTTGCCAGCCTTGTCCTTCTTGTACACCCGGATGATGCCCTTGGGCAGCGGCATGCCGAGATGCGCCGCCTCCTTGTTGTCGAATTCCAGGAACACACCCACCTTCATCTTCTGCCCCAGGTCGCCGTAGCTGCTCATGTAGTAGTAGTCCGCGCCGGACAGCAGCAGCTCCTTGCGCGCCGGCACATTGCTGGCGGAGAGCAGCGCGACCTGCTTGGTCTGGTTCTCGGCGATGGTGGTGGGGCGCTCCAGCGTATACAGGTGATACTCCATCAGCGACTCCTCCGCCATGGCCCTTTCTTCAGCCATCGCGGGTGCGGCTACCACGCCCAGCACCTTCGCCTTGTTGGCGCGGAAATATTCCTGCACCCGGTTCACATCACCGGCCACCAGTTGCAGCCTGGCGTTGTTGTAGGAAGCGCCGCTGGTGTTGGTCAGCGTGACCCAGCCGGAAAGGTCGATGGATCTTTCATCCGGGCTCAGCTCCGCCACATAATCGGCCTTCCATGCCAGACCACCGGTCAGATAGCTGAGCTCCACGGCCTGCTCGGCGGCCTCGCTGCTGCTCAGGCGGGTGACGAGCGTAGGCCGATCACGCAGGTTGGCGGGCACATCGTCATACACGATGCGGCCTGGCAGGCCGGTTTCGATGCGGTTGCCTATGCGCATCACTACGCCACCGCTGGCGGACAGCACCGTCGCCTGCTCGGTAGTCTCCTTGCCATTGGCCGGATTCGTGCGGATCACGCTGACGTTCCTGCCCACATATTTCTCCAGCAGCTTTTGCGGCGTCAGCAGATCGAAATCGAAATTCTGCTCCAGTACCGAAATGCTGCCTGGGTCGCTCAGGCTGCGCAGCAAGGCGGTTTCGGGGCGCATCTGCGCGCTGACATCGCGCAGCGCCAGCCTGTTCAGGCCGCTCCTGAGCTTGATCTTGCGCTGGTCTTTAACCAGGGCCAGGTCATTGTTGTAGATGGTGACCGCGACGCCGTGCTGGTCATGCAGGGTGCTGCGCACTTCGTCCGGCTCCGCCGCGCATGCCGCGCCGGATAGCAGCGTGCACACGGCCAGCCCCAGCCAGCCACGCCGTATGCTCCGTTTCATTGTCCCGAATGTCAGGCCTGTGCCCCTGCTCCCGCAGGCAGATAGTGTGTTCATCGTTTCCTCGCTCGTTGGTTGATCGGACAGCCGTGCAACATTGCAGGGCTTGCTTGCTATAAACGGAAGAAGAGGCTGGACGGGGTTGGCAGCAGATGAAAAAATTCTTTCTTCAGCCCCGCCGCAGCCACTGGTGCATGGCCACAGCGTGGGTGGCCACGCAAGCTGACTGCCATCAACGCTCGACCGTTACCGGCTCCGGCTTGCCGGTTGAAAGCGATTCCGCCAGCTTGACCAGGCGCAGGAACTCGCCGCGGTAGCCGTAGGCATCCTCTCCGCGCGCGCCGGCCGCGATGCGGGCGATGTCGTCGTAACTCATGCTGCCGGTGTACTTGCCGCCGCGCAGCTGCTGGCCGAATGCCGCCACCGCCGCGGCAAAGCGGAACTCGGCCGACGCGTGCGCAAAGCTGGTTTGCGCCTGCTGGCGCTGCAACGGCCATTCCACCAGGCGCGATTCGTCGCCATCCGGTGCCTTGTAGCGCAGGCGCAGGAAGGCCAGCTCAGCGGCCTTGTCTGCCAGGTCAGCGTGCCCCTTGCCATAGCGCAGCGGGTCCACGCTGCCCGGCTGTCCCTTCAGGGTCAGCTCGTAGAGTGCGGTGACGGTATGCCCCGCCCCGACTTCGCCTGCGTCCACCTTGTCGTTGTTGAAGTCCTCGCGCTTGAGCATGCGGTTCTCGTATCCCACTAGGCGGTATTCGCTCACCACGGCCGGGTTGAACTCGATCTGGATCTTCACGTCCTTTGCGATGGTCGCGAGCGTGGAAGTCATCTCGTTCACCAGCACCTTCTGCCCTTCATTCAGCGTGTCGACATACGAGTAGTTGCCGTTGCCAGCGTCCGCGATCTGCTCCATCAGTTTCTCGTTGTAGTTGCCGACGCCGAAGCCCAGCGTCGAGAGCGACACGCCGCCCTTGCGCTTTTCTTCCACCATGCTCTTCAGCGCCTCGAAACTGGTAACGCCGACATTGAAGTCGCCATCCGTCGCCAGGAGGATGCGGTTGATGCCGCCGCGCACATAGCCTTGCTGCGCCATGTCGTAGGCCAGCGTGATGCCCGCTGCACCGGCGGTGGAGCCGCCCGCATGCAGGTTGTCCAGCGCAGCCAGAAGGCGCGCCTTATGCGCGCCCGAGGTCGGCTCCAGCACCACCTGCGTGCCCGAGGCATAGGTCACCAGCGACACCTTGTCCTGAGGGCGCAGCTGGTTGATCAGCAGCTTCAGCGCCGACTTCAGCAGCGGCAGCTTGTCGGACGTATCCATGGAACCGGACACATCCACCAGGAACACCAGATTGGCCGGCGGCAGGCTGGCCTTGGCCACGTCCTGGCCCTTGATGCCGATGCGCAGCAGCTGGTGTTGTGCATTCCAGGGCGCCGGGGCAATCTCGGTGTGCACGGCAAACGGCGCGCTGCCCTGCGGCAGGGCATAGGCATAGGGGAAGTAATTGATCATTTCTTCCACCCGCACCGCGTCCGCCGGCGGCAAGCGCCCGGCATTCAGCATGCGCCGCACGTTGGCGTAGGCGCCGGTATCCACGTCGATGCTGAAAGTGGAAACCGGCTCTGCAGCCACCTGCTTCACTCCATTCTCCACTATGGTGCCATACTGCTCGCGCTCCTGCGTCATCTGCGGCAGGTATGCCGGTGCGGGTGCCGGCGCGACGACAGCAGGGGCCATGTACACGTCGCCTGCCATCATCCTCCTGGCTTCGGGAGCCGCGGCCGGTCGCTCCTCGCGGCGCGCCGCACCGGCGGCCACCTCCTCGTCTTTCTTCTGCTTGAGCAGGGCGCCCTGCGCCGCCTGGGCGGAAGCCGGTTTGTTTTCCGCCGGCGCCTGTGTCAGCGCCGGCTGATCTGACCGGCTGCCGCTCTGTCCCTGCTCGTGATTGGCACAGGCGGCCAGCGCCAGCAGGCTGGCCAGCAACAGGTTTCTGGATAATGGGTTCATCGCATCCTCGCTATGTATTGATCGGAAAGCCATGCGACATTGCAGGCTTGCTCGCTATAAACGGAGGAGGAGGCGAAACGGGGTTAAACAGGGATGAGATTTTTCTGCAAAGCCCCCGGGCGCGTCGCGGCTACCCGTGCATCAGCAATTGTCAAATTGAGCGGCACCCCCATATCGAAACCAGAAGGCAGTCCCTGTCAACTCAATCTGAAGGAGTCCATCATGTACACACCAATCACCATCCCCTTTGGCGCCAAGATGCTGTTCAACACCATCCAACTCAAGCCCGGCGTCGAGATGGAAGATGTCGAACTGGCACTGGGGGAAATGTGCAATGTCGTGAAGAATACCTACGGGGGCGACAAGGGCGGATTCATCGGCGGCCAGGTTTACCAGTTCTCCGGTTTCATCTCCGATGAAGGCTCGCTCAACGGCGCCAGAACGGCAGACGAGCACATCGCGATCGTCACCTTCTGGCGTTCGTTTGAAGAGCACGAGAAGTCGCACGCCGACCGCACGTTCAAGGAAAAATTTGCCGCGCTGGGCAGGCTGTGCACGGACAGCAAGGAGCTGGGCTACAACATGCTGTGGCAGGGGGTGCCCGAGGAATAGGCGCCGGCACGAGACCGGACCTGCCCACCCCGGAGGGCACTATCACGGCCGGCAGGTCGAGATGTCTATTGCTTCGATTGGCGTGATCGGATTTAATGGGGTACTGCAACCAGGACGGTTGCCACTTCTACCGGACAACTCACAATCATCGCGTCATGGACAATCTTATCGAGGTCAATGATCTGCATTTTTCCTACGGCCCGCTCAAGGTGCTGAAGGGCATCAACCTGGCCGTCCCCCGCGGCAAGGTGATCGGCATCATGGGCCCCAGCGGCTGCGGAAAATCCACGCTGCTGCGCCACATCGGCGGCCAGCTGCGCCCCTCGCAGGGCAGCGTGAAATTCATGGGGCAGGTGGTGCACGAGCTCAGCAATAACGAGCTGTACAAGATGCGCCTGAAGATGGGCATGATGTTCCAGGTCAGCGGCCTGTTCACCGACCTGTCGGTGTTCGACAACCTGGCCTTTCCGCTGCGCGAGCACACCGACCTGCCGGAAGCCATCATCCGCGACCTGGTGCTGATGAAGCTGCACGCGGTCGGCCTGCGCAATGCCAGGAACCTGATGCCCAGCGAGCTGTCTGGCGGCATGGAGCGCCGCGTGGCGCTGGCGCGGGCGATCGCCACCGACCCCGCGCTGGTGATCTACGACGAACCGTTTGCCGGCCTCGACCCGATCTCCCTCAACACCATCGCCAACCTGATCCGCACGCTGAACGATGCACTCGGCACCACCTCCATCGTGGTGACCTATGACCTGATGTCATCGCTCAAGGTGGTCGATCACCTGTTCTTCATCCACAACGGCGTGGTGGCCGCACAGGGCAGCGTGGAAGAGATGCTCAACTCGACAGACCCGTTCGTGCACCAGTTCCTGCATGCCGAGCCGGATGGCCCGATTGCCTTCCAGTACCCCAGCAAACCCTATGCGGAAGATCTGAGACTCGGCGCCTGACTGCTTGCGGCCAGGGCATTGCGCCCCATGCAGGCGGTGCCGATTCAGGAATAGAAACAGAAGGAATTCTTGCCCTGCTCCTTGGCCCTGTACAGGGCCTTGTCGGCAAATCTCACCAGCTCGTGCAGATTGGCAGAGTCTCCCGGGAACATGCTGATGCCGATGCTGATGGTCGCCTGCAACTCCTTGCCGTCTATCGTCACCTGCTGGCGCGATGCATGTATCAGTTTCTGGGCCAGGCTGGCCACGGCATCGCGCGACGCATTCTCCACCAGCACCGCAAACTCGTCCCCGGCCAGGCGCGCAACCACATCAGTCTCCCGCATCATGCAGGAAGACAGGCGGCGTGCCACCATCTTGAGCAACTCATCGCCTGCCGTATGGCCCAGGCTGTCGTTCACGCTCTTGAAACCGTCCACGTCGATGTAGAACAAGGCCATTTCGGTGCGCGCACGCCGGCAATGCGCCACCATCTGTTCGAGGCGCTCGTAGAAATTGCGGCGGTTGGGCAATTCGGTCAGCGAGTCATACAGGGCAAGCCGCTTATTGGTGTCTTCAATCGCCTTGCGCGCGCTGATATCTTCCATGACAACCACGAAGTGGGTGATGTTGCCATCATCGTCAGCAATGCTGGATATGGATTCCAGGCAATGCATCTTCGTGCCGTCCTTCTTGAAATTCGTTATCTCGCCCTTCCACTCCTTGCCCTGGCGCACCGTCTCTGCGATCCTGAGCTGCAGCGCCTCGGCGCCATCCGATTTCAGGATGCCCGAGTGTTTGCCGATCACCTCGTCGGAGCGGTAGCCGGTCACCTCGCAGAATTTCTCGTTGACATACTGGATCTCGTCATCCGCGTTGCAGATCATGATCGCGCTGGCGCTCACCGCCATGGCCCGCGACAGCTTGCGCAGCTCCTGCTCGGCCAATGCGCGCTCCACCTCATACTTGCGCGAGCGGCGACCGATAAAGCCGATCAGCCCCAGCCCGACCACCCAGATGCCGCCATGGGTCTGCGCCATGTTGGCCACTGCCTCGTGCGCCAGCTTCTGGTAGCGCTCTAGGGGAATGGACACGCCGGTGCTGCCGCCAATCTGGCCGACCGTGCCCTGGTGACATTTCAGGCACCCCGGCTCCATCTTCATCGGCTGCGCAAGGCGCAGATAGTCCTGACCGTCCTGTGCAACAATTTCAAACACCTCCTGCTCGCCCTGCCTGAAGCGCCCAAGCGCTGCCAGCTCCCAGGGGTCTGGTGCGTTGTCCGGATTGAGATAGACGCTGTTGGTGATCTTTGCCTGTATGCCGCTGAGTTCCTGAAACTCTTCCCCCACCTCCTTGATCACGGTGGCCGGGTTGAACAGCGTCATGACCGTACCATTGGTGGTCCTTACATCCCGCGAGGGAAGGCTGGCAAGATAAGGGCTGGGCCGGGAATGCTCGCTGATGGGAATGTAGAAGCCGCCCTTGGCCGTTGCCCACAGGCGGAAAGCCTTGTCCTTGCCCAGATTGGTCCTGGCCTGAACCTTGGCCAGTTCGATGAAGCGCTGCTGCTCGTTGTGCGTATTCCAGAAAAATGACAGTCCCATCAGCAGGGTCCATAGCGACGCACCAAACAGCACCAGGTGCTGGCTGCGCGCAAACTGCCTGCCGGATTGTTTCTCTGTCACCTGCATTCAAAACCTCAACCTGACGGCCATCGAGCCACATCCATCATGGGGCAGCGGGCACGGGTACCTCTTAGTCTAGGTATGTTGGCATTACTTGTAAAATGGATATGTCTTTATGCGCCGAACGGTCAAAAAGCCCGTATGACCGGTAATTGCAGACTGCAGCCCTCCTCAGCGCCGACTGCGTCTGCTTTAAACGGGGATCTGCATCCCTATTTTCGCCACGCCTGCTGCCGCTGTTCGTCCAGAAAAGTCCAGGCCACCAGGCGGCTCCTCTTCTGCCCCTGCGCCATCTCCAGCGTCCTGTGCTGCAGCGCGCCCGCCTGCTTGAGCGCTCGATAGACACCGGGCAGGCTGGCCGACTTTGAGATCAGCGTGGTAAACCACAGGCAGCGCCCGCGCAGCGCAGCGCTCTCCGCGATCATGCGTCGCACAAAGGCCTCCTCGCCGCCCGCACAGTGCAGCTCCGCGCCCTGCCCGCCAAAATTCAGCAGCGGCGCCTTTGCCTTGCCGCCCGCATGCCCCAGATTCCTCCACTTGCGCTGCGTACCTGCCGCAGCCTCTGCCAGCGACGCGTGAAACGGCGGATTGCACATGGTGAGGTCAAACACCTCATCCGCCTGCACCACCCCCCTGAAGATTGCCGCAGCCGATGGCTGCAGGCGCAGCTCGACGGCCGCGCCGAGGCCGTTGGCATCCACTATGCGTTGCGCGTTGGCGATGGCAACCGGGTCTACATCGCTGCCGACAAAGCGCCATCCATACTCGCACTGGCCGATGAGGGGATAGATGCAGTTGGCGCCCACGCCGATGTCGAGCACCCGCACCGAGTCGCCGCGCGGAATGACGCCGCCGTTGCACGCGGCCAGCAGATCGGCAAGAAAATGCAGGTAATCTGCCCGCCCCGGAATGGGCGGGCACAGGTACTGCGGCGGGATGTCCCACGCCTTGACGCCATACACCTGCTGCAACAAGGCGCGGTTCAGGGCCTTGACCGCGGCCGGATCGGCAAAGTCGATGGACTCGTCGCCATAGGCGTTCAACGTGACGAAGGGGGCCAGCGCCGGACTGGCCGCGACAAGCCGGGGGAAGTCGTAACGGCCGCGATGCGGGTTGCGCGGATGCAGGGTGGTCTTCTCGGCCGCTGCGCCCCTGCCTTTCGCATGCGCGGCACCGGGTGGTCTGTGTTTCATGTTCATGCCTGCCTGAGCGGCCCCGGGGTCATGGACTCCTGCAGGGGGGCCGTTTCCTTACTGCGATTTTCCGAACAGATCGTCGAGCGGATTGCTGCCCGCTGGCGCACTGCTGGAGGGAACGCGCCTGGCCGTGAATTCCTCCTCGATGTTGTCGCGGTAATAACTCCACGCCGAGCCGGAGCTTGCCAGGCGGCGCCAGATTTCCTCGCCCACGTTGCTGTATTGCAGCGTGCTGCCATCGTCGAGTTGCACCTGCAGCAGGCGCGTGCGTGCATCGTAACCGATGGCGCGCAGCCTGCCGGAATTGACCTTCTTCATTTCCATGGCGCGATCAGCGGAAGAAGCTGAAGCCGGCCGCATCCTTCTCCTGCTGCACGAGATCGGCTGACTGCCTGAACGCCTGCTCGGCACCCGCCGTATCGCCCTGCGCAACGCGCGCATTGCCGATCAGCTGCCAGTTCTCGGCCTGCACGCGTCGCTGCTTGGCCGCGAAGCTGTTTGATTTGCGCGCCAGCGTGATGGCCTGCGCATACTGGCCCTGGGCGAGGCGCGCCTGCGCCAGCTGATGCCACAGCCAGGGGTTGCGCGGCTCTATGCGCAGGGCGCGCTCCAGCAATGCGCCGGCGGCTTCATGCTGCCCGGCCCTGCTGTCTCCCTCTGCACGCTCCAGCAATGCGACGATGGCGCGGTTGCTGGACTTGGCCGAGGTTGGCACTGGCTCCAGCTGAGCAGGAGGCGCGGGCTCGGCGCCCGGCTGAGGCGACGCCTCCGGGGTCGTTGCGCCGCCCGGGGTGACGACGGAAGGCGCAGCGGGCGGCGCCTTCACTCCGGCACAGCCGCCCAGCAACAGCAGCCAGGCTGCAACGATCAAACCATATCTGTTCTTCAATTGAATAACCTCTGGAACCAGTTCTTCTTCTCCGGGGCCGGTTGCGCCTCGGGCTTTGCTTCGGGCTTAGCTTCAGGCTTCGCCTTGCCCTTGTCATCCGCAGGCGCTGGCACGGGAGCCGCAACTACCGCGTCCGCGCAGGGCGACACCTCGGTCGGCGCCGAGCCCTTGATGAAGGGCAGCATGATGCCGGCCTTGCAGCCTTCATCATAGCGCACGCCACTGGCCGGATCGACATTCACCAGCTCCACATCCTCAGGCATCGCCGGCTCCAGCGGCTCCGGCTGGATGCCCTTCATCATTTCGCCCCACACGGTCATCGCGCCGGAAGCACCGGTCAGTCCGGTAGGCTTGTTGTCATCGCGGCCCACCCACACCACCGCCACGCGGTCGCCGGTGAATCCGGCAAACCAGCTGTCGCGCAGGTCGTCGGTCGTGCCGGTCTTGCCCGCCACATTGATCTCGGGTGGCAGCCAGTTGCTCATGGCCACCGCAGTGCCCTCACGCACCACGCCCTGCATTGCCGCGGTGAGCAGGTACACCGGTGCCGGCGCGGCCACCGGCTCAACGTTCAGCGGGTAGCGCTGCAATGCCTTGCCGCTGGCATCAACCACCGTGCGGATGGCGCGCAGCGGCGTGCGGAAACCGCCATCGGCAAAGGTCTGGTACATCTGCGCCACCTCGATCGGCGCCAGGCCGTAGGCGCCGAGCAGCGACGAGGCAAAGGGCGGCGGTTTCCGCTCGATGCCGAACAGCGGCAGCTTGTCGAGGATGCGGTCAACCCCGAGCCCGATGCCCAGGCGCGCGGTGGCGACGTTGTAGGAATGCGCCAGCGCCGTGCGCAGCTGCACCTTGTCGTGGAACTGCTTCTCGTAGTTCTGCGGCTTCCAGTCGGGGGCGCCGCGCTGCTTCCACACCAGCGGGCTGTCGTCCAGCGGCGTGGCCAGGGTGTAGTGCTGCGGATCTTCCAGTGCGGTCAGGTAGACGATGGGCTTGGCCAGGGAACCGATGGGGCGCTGCGTATCGAGGGCACGGTTATAGCCGGCATAGCGCGCATCGCGCCCCCCCACCATGGCCTGGATCTCGCCGGTCTGCGTGCTGCTCACTACCACGGCACCTTCCAGCGAGGTAGCATTCCTGCGCGCCTTCTCCAGAGCCGCCAGGCGTATGCTCAGGGCATGCTCGGCCTCTTGCTGCACGAAGGGATCGAGCGTGGTGAAGATGCGCAGGCCTTCGCTGCGCAGATCTTCCTCGCGGTAATCGTGCTGCAGCTGGCGGTGCACATACTGCATGAAGGCGGGATACGGCGAGGTGCCGGCGGGCGCGCGCTGCACCACACCCAGCGGCTTCTGTCTGGCGGCCGTGAACTGCGCCTGGGTGATGACATTCTGGCCCAGCATCTCCTCCAGCACCACGTTGCGACGCTTGAGCGCCAGCTCCGGGTGTTTGCGCGGGTCATACACCGTCGGCCCCTTCACCATGCCCACCAGCAGGGCGATCTCCTGCAGTTCCAGCTTGTCGAGCGGGCGGTCGAAATAGAAATGGCTGGCCAGGCCAAAACCATGGATGGCGCGGCTGGCGTCCTGCCCGAGGAAGATCTCGTTCAGGTAGGTCTCAAGGATTTCGTCCTTGCTGTAGTGCATCTCCAGCAGCAGGGACATCAGCACCTCGGTGCCCTTGCGGCTCAGCGTGCGCTCGGAGGTCAGGAAGAAATTCTTTACCAGCTGCTGGGTCAGCGTGCTGCCACCCTCGATGCGCTGCCCGGTGAGCGTCTTGAACAGGGCCCGCGCAATGCCGCGCGGATCGATGCCCCAGTGCGTGTAGAACTTGCGGTCCTCGGTGGCGATCAGCGTGTCGATCAGTGTCTTCGGCACCTGGTTCAGCCGCACCAGGTCGCGGTCCTCGTTGTGACCAGGGTAGATGCCGCCGATCAGCGGCGGCTCCATGCGCACCAGCGGCTGGTCAACATCGGGCGTGCCGCGCAGCTGCAGCTGCGACACCTTGCCGTCGGCAAAGTCCATGCGCAGCGGCTGTGCCGTCTGCAGCCCGTCGCCGAACACGAAGTCCCGCGTGTTGAACTCGATGCCGGTCAGGGTCAGCTTGTAGGTGGCAGGTTCCCTGGGCTGCGGGTTCTCGTGATAGCCGATCGCCTTCAGCTCACTTACAAACTGCTCGCGCGTCAGCTTCATGCCCGGATACACCTCCAGCGCACGGCCATACACCCGCGCCGGCAAGGCAAACTTGCGTCCCTCGAACGCCTCGCGGATGGTGGCATCGAGGTAGTAGGCGTAGCCGGAGATTCCCAGCAACAGCAGCAGGGCGACGACGCGTACCGCCATGCCGGGCAGCCTGAATTTGAAGTTGAAACGGGGCATGTTGCGCAGCAGAGAGGGCAATTTCATTATCGAGGACGGTTCAAGAGTGCAGGCGGGAAATAAAAACGGGTTGTGCGCGACTTCGCAGAGCTGATGTTTTTGCGTTCATGGTTGCCATTCTAGAGCAAATTCGGTGCTGGCCAGCAAACTGCGATGCGGGCCCTTCAGTTGACGCTGATGACCAGCGTCTCCCAGCCGTCGTAATCGCCGCCGGATTCCGCTGCCATGCGCGACAGCGGTATGGTGTGCTGGCTGATGTCGCCCAGGGTGATGCGGCCCACGTGCGTCAGCCTGACGCAGTACTGGCCATCCTCGGTCTTGTGCGAATGTTCGGCCTCAAAGCGGAAGCCCTGGCCGGTGGCCCACTCGACGAACGGGCGGGCCGCGGCTTCGCTCTCGAAATAGGCCCAGTGATCCACCGTGCGCTCCTGTGAGCCGTCGTCGCCGTGCTTCCTGAGATTTTCGATCACGCCCAGATCGCTGATCACCTGCCAATCGTCGCTGGTGGGATACAGTTCCTCAAGATAGGACTGATGTCCTGGATCATCGCGGAAGCCGAGCCTGAGCTCGTAGCCGGACTCGGCGCCCAGCTCCGCAACAAACTCGGCCCAGGAAGACTCGGGCAGCGCGGTGTAGACATGGAAAAAGCGATGCCCTGCCACGGTGACACGGCCCACATACCAGCAGCCATTGGCGTCGGCAAATTCCTGGATGCTGTCCTCCAGGGCCGACACGGCGTCAAATTCGGCATCGGTTGGCAGCCCATTGGGACCCGGCGCCTTGTAGCTGAGGCGGATGCGCGCAAGCAGCGGGGGCGCCTGGGCTATGGTCTCGCGGACGCCGAGGTCCACAAAAATAAACGCTTCCTTATCGCCCATTGCGCAGGGGAAAAACTGCCACTGATCAGTCACCGTTATACCTCCTTGTCATGCAACCGCAACGGGTGGCCACGCCGCGCTGTTCTTCCGGGCCGCATTCATCAAGCATGGGGCGGATTCACCTGCTGGCGCCGCGCTAGTCGCGGATGACAAACAGCTTCTCGATCCCCCACCAGATGCCATGAAAGATCAGGCCCAGGGGCCCCAGGATGGGCTTGCGCCGGAACGACACGTCGATGGTTGCATAGTCGACCTGCCCCTTCAGGAGCTTGAGCCTCCCCTCCATGCTGTCGACTTCAGTCTGGATCCTGGCCAGCTCGCCTTCGATGCTGATCACGTCCTTGATGTCGGTGGCCTTTTGCAGCAGCTGCCGCAGGCGGTCGCGCAGCTCGGTCTTGTTCTTCAAGCGCGCCTGCAAGTCGACATATTGCTCGGTCACGTCCTCGCCGGCCACGCGCGAGTAGGTGACTTCTCCCAGCGCATGCATGGCCTTGACGGCATCATTGAATGAGGCCGCAGGGATCTTCAGCTTCAGTGACGCGGAGGTTTCGCCGCTGTCGGACTTCTGCTCGACATATCCCTTGAACTGTTCGGCGATGGCGGCGGCCTTGTCCACGCTCGCGCCCACGTCCGATACCTCCAGGGACAGGCTGGCATTCCACACCAGCATGCGGCCCGCCTTCTCGTCGCCGCCGATCCGGTCAGCGCGCACCCCCAGGGACACAGAGCCGCCCGCGCTACCGCTGACCGGGCTGCTGGCGGCACATCCGGCCAGACTGGCTGCCAATCCGAGTGCCGCCATCATCAACACAATAACTCTCATCGCTTTCCCTTAACGCGCTCAATTGGCCTCACAGAACGCCAGGCAGAGTTCCTGCGTGCGGAAAGCCAGCATTGAGGCAAGACATGACACTGCGATTCTAGTACGCGGCACTGCCGATGAGCAATGAGCCAGCCTCTTGCCTCACACTTATATTTTGCCTTCCCCTGGTTTCCGTTGCGATCACATGCACAACGCATATTCGGCCTGCAACGGGAATCTGCCCTGCCCCCTACTGCCTGAACAGCAGGTAAACGCCCAGCCCGACCATCACCACACCGCTGAGCAGCTTGAGCCAGCGCCCCTCCTGCTCCTGCAGCCTGCGCTGACTGAGCGTGGTGACGCCGATGGCCAGCACGATGATGTCGTCAAGCATGTATGCCACATCGTAAAGCGCCAGATAGCCGTAATAGGCGGGCCCCTCCAGCTGGCGCAGCGTCAGGATGCGCGTGAACAGTGCCGGGAATCCGGAGGTGCACATCAGCTCCACCAGCTGCACCAGGACCGCCAGCAGCACTGTGCCCAACAGCGCCGCAGCCATGTTCTCTGCCGTCAGGACACCGCGCATGCGCGCATAGATGCCGGGCCTGCTAGCCGCGGGTATGGACAGGGAAACACCCCATCCGTAGGCCCAGAAATCCTTGAGATTGACTGCGCCGGCCAGCAGGGCGATGACGGCGATGATGATCTCCGACGGGCGCGACATACCAATCAGCAGGAACAGGTTGAGCCACGCCGCCATGAAAAGGAAATAGGCGACGCCCTGCACCGCGACAAAAGTGCCGGCGATGGCCAGCATGCGCGCGCGATTGTTGAGCGGCGCCAGCAGCGAGATCATCAGCAGCAGCACCCACATCGAACAGGGATTGAATCCATCCAGCAGCCCCATGGCCAGCGTGAAGAGCGGCAGGCCAAGTTCGTCCAGCGACAGGGTGCGGCCGAAGAAATTGATGGTGAAGGCTTCCGGCCCGGCGGCCTCCTGTGCGGCATTGCGACAGGGCAAGGTTGCCTCGCAGCCCAATGCGGCAGCGCCGGCTGGCGGCAAGGCGGGCTTCGCTTGAGCCAGGCCCTGGCGAATCAGCTGGCCGGTTCCCGCTTCTTCGGAATAGCCGATGATCAGCTGGCCTCCCACTTCGAATGCGGGCACTCTCGCCGCCTCGCCATGACGTTCGGCCAGGCTCTGTAGCTTCGCCAGCGCCGCAGGATCCTCCACATCGTGAACGGTGATGCGCAATTGCGGACGCTCCCGCTGCAGCCCGGCCAGGAATTCCTTGGCGCGCGCGCAATGCGGACACCCCTCGCGCACAAACACCGCGATATCGGCCGGCCGGTCGGCGGATTGCGGCACGGCCTCCTGCGCCACACAGCTCGGCACCGCCGCAAACAGCAGCATCGACAATAGCCATACGATGATTTTCTTCATCTCGACATCGATCTGAACGGGAAGCCCATGATCTCACGTCGAAGCAGCCGCGTCAGGCGTGGGAAGCCATGGGGTTTTTTGAATCCGGAGCAACCGCCACCAGTCCGCTCCCTGTTGCCGGTCTAGATCTGGCGCCTGACCTTGATGGCGATCGTGCCGACGCCGAGGAATGCCACCCCCATGAGGACGAGCGTGACGGGCCAGCCCAGGGAATTCGCGAAATGCTTTGCCGTGTAATAGCCGATGAAACCGAGCATGGCAATCACCGTGGTAAACAGCAGTGCCCGGCTTTGCAGCACCACGCAGGCATACAGCATGGCCGCGGCGACGGCGAGGTAGCCGAGCTCGAACGGGGTGTTGTGCAGGAGGTCGAACAAGCCGCTATAGGCCATGATGGAGCCGACGAAATAGCCGATGCCGCTCAGGCCGGAATAGCGCCCGGCCTTGTGCAGGCCATAAGCTGCCGACATCGCGCTCATGCCGACAAGCAGGCTCGCCCAGTTGGCTGAGGTGGCTGTCGCAATGCGGTCAAACAGGCCGCTGTTCATCCAGCACAGCCCGATCAGCAAGGCGGGTGCCGCAAGCACGCGATGACGCGTGTCTTCAAGCGCGGTCGCCACCACGAACAGCGAGGCACCAAGAACGATGGCGATGTAAGCCATGGGAACGTCGAGCAGATCCAGACCCAGCTGCATGAATCCGTACACGAAGAACAGGGCGGTGAAGGCCAGCACCGTGAGCCGGTACTTGCCGAACAGAACCCCCTGCTGCAAGGCCATCACGCCAAACACGAAAAGCGCGGCGAGGCGCCAGTTGCTGCCGTGCGGAAAAGCCTCGTGAATGAATACGAACCAGCCGCCGGTCATCACGAAGGCCGAGGCGACCGCCAGCGGCAGGATGAGCCTCGGGTACCTGTTTTCATGCAGCGCAGACAGCAGCACGACGAGCAGGATATAGCCCACGCCCAGCGTCATGAATACCCGCATCACGCCGCCCATGCTCTGCCAGAACGTGCCGATATAGGCGCTGATGCCGGCAAGTATGAAGATCGCGCCCAGATAGATGAACAGCGTCTTGGCGACCTCCCCCCGGCTGCGCCGGGCGGGCGCCGGCCCGCGGACAGGCGCACGATACGCAGCGTCGACTTCCGCGGGCGTGATGTCATAGGTGCGCATCAGCTGTGCGATGCTTTCCAGTGCGCTGCGCTTGTCCGTCACCCCCGTCGCACCGAGTATTGCTGCCAGCAGCGGCCAGCCCCACAGGCCGCCGCCGACGAGCACGACCACCACAATGAGCAGCAGCAGCCAGATCATGGTGCCACAACCCAGCCGATGAAGTGGGCGTTGTTGCCGTAATACACATTGCCGGCATTCGGCAGGCGGATGCTGCGCCCCTTCTTCATCAGCACCGCTTCGTTGCGGTAGCGCGAGGAATAGAACAGGCCGCTGAACACATCGCCCGAATAGCCGTTCGGACCCGCGCTGAATTCATAGCCGTCCGGTGCGATGCTGGATGAGTCTATCGTCAGCCCGGACAGATCGGGAACCTCGATAGTCGTGACCCTGGCCACGTCCTCCGGCGTCGCAGGCTTTTGTCCGGGGGGAGTGAGGCCGGGCGGCAGCAGGTAGGCGATCTCCTTCACCGCGCCGGTCCTGGCGCTGTAACGCCACAGGCGCGGCCTCTGATAGCCCAGCGTGCTGCCCTGGTAGACCACCTGCACCTTCTGGTTCACCACGGAGATCTGCACGCCGCTCTGGTAATTGTAGTATTCGGTCGCATAAAGCACGTCGTATCGCGGCGCGTCCACCAGCAGTGCGGGGATACCCGAAATCAGCAGGAAGACGACCACGAGCAGCAGCGGCAGGCCCAGGCCAAAAGCGATGGTGGGGTTTTCGCGGAACAAGGATTTCATGCAGGGCCTCTCCTTTATGATGACGCCTTGGTGCAATTGAAGCTGCGGACGGCAACCCCGGCTGACGCCGATTATGTCCGTCCGGGGAAGCCGGGTCAATGCATGCGAGCGCTCGACCTGTCCCCCTGATTTCCGGCGAGGCATGACTCCGAGTCATGACCGATATGCGCAGCACATACCATCAGGAAAGAATCTGTTGCAAACGGTCGTGATGCAAATGAAAATGCCAGGCAGGTTCAATTTCATCAAACACTGTGCCGTCTGATGCAGAAGAACAGAAGCAGAATTGCAGCCCCGCGCGCCAACCTTTCCGCCGCCACATTTTTCCTTATCGCCATGATGGGCGGTGCCAACTCCGCCTGCGCCCAGGAGAACAGCACTTCGAGCTCCGGTGACGACAGCAAGCTGCGCAAGTTCGAGCGCAGCGTGCAGGCTGCGCAACAGAGCAGCGCACCTGCCACTGCGCACTACGACAGCCGCAACAGCCCTCACGCCGGCACCGGCTTCAATCTGGACAGCGAGTTCATGGACTGGATAGGCGAGCTCGGCCAGCAGACCTGGCAACGTCTCGACCTGACCGAGGGCGGCGCATCGAGGCGCAACGAGGGCGACTTCACTATCCCCTTCATACGCTATGACTTCGCCTACCAGAACGTGGCAGCCAGCATACATGCCAGCAGTCACCGGCTGGAAGCGGGCTATGGCCCCTTTGCCGTCTTCCTTGAGGAGTACACCTTCAAGGAAACGTCGCCGGACAGCACCCTCACCATCAGCCGCCAGCTCCTGCTATACCGGATGTCGGTCGATCCGATGTTTGAAGTTGATCTGGGAATAGGGCAATCCGTCGTGTCAGGTGCAGAGAGCACGAGCCTCTCCACCTTATCGCTTCCCGTGAGGGTGGTGCTGGGCGAAAACGCCGCGCTGGAGTTCCGCCCGGCATGGGCCGGGGGCATGAACGATTACGAATTGGCGCTGCACATAGGCCGGCAATACGGCTCCGTCAAGGTGGGCTATCGCGTATTGAACAGCCCGGACTCGACGCTCAGCGGCCCTTTTGCCGGATTCTCCGTGTATTACTGATGGCCCCGCTCACTGGGCCGCACAGGCGGGCTTGAGGCGGGGAATCTCGCGCCGTGCGCCGTGCGCGTCCAGCTCGTAGATCGTCGCGCTGTACATCGCATCGGCATAGCTCACCGCCGCCTCGTAGCGATAGCCTGCGCGCGGGGTCAGGTAGATCGCAGCGGAGGTGGAGTGATAGCCGGTGAAGTAAGAACCGCCCTCGAAACTGAAGACCAGATAGCTCATCCTGTTGGCCGGAATGCCTGTCTTCACCTTCTTGTCCGACAGCTCCACAGTGCCCTGGTAGCTCACGTCGCACGGCCTGTCAGCACTGTAGACGTCCACGCGGGCCGAGCCGGAGCGCACGTCCACGCTGATGTTCAGGTTGTCGGGCGCGCTGCCCTGGTACGGATGCAGCGATGAACAGGCGCTTGCCAGCCCCGCGGCGAGAAGTAGCAAGGTCACCCTGAATGAAATCGCGTTAGACACGGCTGGCTCCGATCACTGGGTCAGGTCTGGACAGCCCATATTGGCGCCGGTCACCCACAGCTTGATCGCGGTGTACGCGCCGTGATAACTCGTATGCTGATAGTAGGACTCGACACGCGTGCGGCTTGCACCCAGCGGGTAGGCATCCACGACCAGCATGTACCAGCCGTCCGGCGGGATGTCGCCCAGCTCGGTCGAGCCCTGCGTGGTCTTCACCTGTAGCGTCAGGCGGGTGCGCTGCTTGTCCGTGGTCACCTTGGGCGTGAGCGCCTGGACCTGGCGTTGCTGCAGTCTGATGCCGCCGGAGGAATCCCCCTGCGTGACGGAGGTGATCTGCTGCTGCAGGCATTCATGCGCCTTTTTCCTGAGCACATCGGAAACCTGCGCGATCGGCCGATTCACCTCGAAGCTTTCCTTCTCGCTGAACATGCCGCCGCCCTTGGCGTTTTCAACCAGCAAGTCGGGCGTCTTGGGCATGGAGCCACAAGCCGCGAGAAACAAGGCAAACAAGGGAATGACCACGATATTTCTGCAAGACATGCTACCCACCTCTTCCTGGATTGGTTGTTTTCGGCGCGGGGCAATATACAGCCCCACGCCGCCGTTTGTCCATAATAACAGCATGGGTATACGTATCCCGCACGAATCACCTGGCCTGCCTGGCAAATCGGCGCACAGGCCGCCAGAAACAGGCGTAACCAGTTAATCTTATTGACATTCCTGCAGAATGCAAAAATCGTATATACGGAATCAGGCGCAAGGCAACAAAGCTATATATAATTTACATCTATCCTGCGCTGCCTGCGGGGAGAAGCGAAAGGGCATCGCACCAATTCCTGTTCAAGGAGGCTTGCATGAAGCACTGGAACACAAGATATCCCGAGCGATTCAACCTGGACTCCGACGCGGATTACCAGCGATGGCGTGATGAAAAACTGGCGGCGTATCCGCAGAGCCTAGGCGAGCTGGTGGTCGAACTCGGCGACATGACGGCGCTGACAACCAGCGAGAAGGACAAGATCAGGGAACTGGTGGAGCGCGCCAACATGTGCGTTTACACCGCGGGCAAGGCCGAGCTGAGCGCGGATTCCCTGCTGGTACTGGGCAGGCAGCTCGGCGTCTCCAGCACGGACAAATCCCGGCGCCACGCCGGCTCGGATGAGCTGACCAATTCCGGCATCCTCAACCGCGCCATTCCTTTCACCACGCGGCATGTACGC
>DATDDN010000007.1:0-30555 GCA_036523795.1 Gallionellaceae bacterium
GGCGCCGGGTTCGGCGGCACCATCAACTATAACGCCGTGTCCGATGACGCCTACTACCGCGATCTGGGCGACTCGGTGAACACGGCGGCGCAGAAAAACCTGCTGCAGGAAGGCGTGTTGAGCTATAGCGCGCCATGGTGGTCCAGCACGTTGCGCGTGCAGCGCTATCAGACCCTGCAGGACCCGGCCGCGCCGGTGGTGCCGCCCTATCAGCGCATGCCGCAGCTGACGCTGACGGCACAGCAGGTGGTGGATGGGGCCAACCTGGCCATGAACGCGGAATATACCGACTTCAGCCACCCTACCCTGGTCAACGGCAACCGCGTGGTACTCAACCCCAGCGTAAGTTACCCGTTGCTGCGCGACCCTGGCTATTACATCACCCCGAAGTTCAGCGTGCACAATACACAGTACACGCTGGGCGTGAACAATACGGCTCCCGACCAGCACTATCAGCGCACCCTGCCCATCTTCAGCGTGGACAGCGGCATGACCATGGAGCGCGAATTCAACACCAGCTCCAGCGAATACGTGCAGACACTGGAACCGCGCTTGTACTACGTGTACATCCCGTATGTGAATCAGGACATGTTGCCGAATTTCGACACGGCGCAGGCCCCTTTCACCTTCACCCAGATGTTCATGGAGAACCGCTTCTTTGGCAGCGACCGTATCGGCGATGCCAACCAGGTGACCATGGCGCTGACTTCGCGCCTGCTCGACGCGGATACCGGCAACGAGCGCCTGCGCGTAGCGGTGGGCGAGCGCTTCAATCTGGAAACGCCGCAGGTCAACCTGGTGGCACCGAGCCAGACCAGCAACCGCTCCGACATCCTGCTCAGCGTAGGTGGGCGAGTGAGCCGCGCGCTGACCCTGGACAGTCTGGTGCAGTACAACCCCAACGATTCGCGCAGCGAGATGTACTACCTGACCGCGCGCTACATGCCGGAGCCGGGCAAGGTGCTCAACTTCGGCTACCGCTATACCTACGACCAGACCCTGCTGCAGGATTCGATGCGACAGGTCGATTTCTCCACGCAATGGCTGCTGGGCGGGCGCTGGCATGCGGTTGCGCGCTATAATTACTCGCTGCTCGACCAGCGTGCGGTGGAAGTGTTGGCGGGGCTGGAATATACCCAGGATTGCTGGATGGTGCGCATGGTAGGCCAGCAGTTTGCCACCGCGACCAACCAGACCTCGACCGGCCTGTTCCTGCAGCTGGAGCTGAACGAGCTGATCCGCGTCGGCCCGGATCCACTGACGGCCCTGCGCCAGAGCGTGCCCGGCTACACCAAGCTGAACGAGATTCCCAGCGCACCCACAACGCAAGGCGCGCGAACCACGCCCTGACAACGAATGGACATGAATATGCTGCGTAACAACCTGATGCTGGCACTGATGTGCCTGGCCTTTCCTCTGACGCTGCAGGCGGCAGAGAAGCCGAAGAATCTGGAAATCGACCGCATCGTCGCGGTGGTGAACGAAGACGTGATCACTCGCCATGAGCTGAGCGAGCGACTGGCGACCGTCAAGCAGCAACTGAAGAAACAGGGCACTTCATTGCCCGGTGATCAGGAGCTGGAAAAGCAGGTGCTCGAGCGCATGATCATGGACATGCTGCAGCTGCAGTTCGCCAAGGAGACCGGCCTGCGCGTGGATGACACCCAGCTGGACAAGGCGCTGACGCGCATCTCGCAGCAGAACGGCTTTGCCACGCTGGCGGCCTTCCGCGCCAAGCTGGAAAAGGACGGCGTAAATTACGGCAAGTTCCGCGAGGAGGTTCGTCTCGAGATCATCTCGGCCCGCCTGCGCGAGCGTGAAGTGGAAAGCCGCATCGTCGTGAGTGAAAGCGAGATCGAGAACTACCTGCTCACCCAGGCCAAACAGGGCGGCAAGGGCGAAGAGCTGGAGCTGGCGCACATCCTGGTGCTGGTGCCGGAGCAGGCCAGCGCCGACAAGATCCAGGCTGCGAAACAGCGCGCCGACAATGCCATGGCGCAATTGAAGAGCGGTGCCAAATTTGCCCAGGTTGCTGCGGGATATTCGGACGCGCAGGACGCGTTGCAGGGCGGCAACCTGGGCTGGCGGCCAACCGACCGCATTCCAGGTTTCTTCCTGGAAGCCTTGCAGAAGATGCAGCCGGGCGAGGTCAGCCCCATCCTGCGCAGCCCCAATGCCTTCCACATCATCAAGCTGCTCAACCGTCGCAGCAAGGATGATCCGGTGGTGATCACGCAAACCCATGCGCGTCACATCCTGATCAAGACCAGCGAACTGATGTCGGAAAGCGAGGCGAGGAATCGTCTGGAAGAGATCCGCAAGCGCATCGAAAACGGCGCCAGCTTCGCGGACATGGCCAAGCAGTATTCAGAGGACGGCAGCGCTGCGCAGGGCGGCGACCTGGGCTGGGCTTCGCCCGGCATGTTTGTGCCGGAATTCGAGAAGGCCATGAATGCGTTGCAGCCTGGCCAGATGAGCGGGCTGGTGCAGACCGAATTCGGCTTCCACCTGATTCAGGTGCTGGAGCGCCGCAATGCCGACGTCAGTGTGGAGCAGCGGCGCCAGCGTGCGGTCGCAGCCATCCGCGCCTTCAAGGGTGACGAGGCCTATCAGGACTGGCTGCGCCAGCTGCGCGACCGCGCCTTTGTCGAATATCGCAACTGACAGGTGCAAGCGGAGCTGCATAAGATCCGTTTGCGCTGATAACCAGCGACTTGACCGCTTGCGGGCTTAGTCGAATGGCTAGTTGTTTCATCAGCGCAGTCGGCAAAGCCGGCGGGCAACAGCCGAATATCCTTCGACTCCGCTGCGCTACGCTCAGGACGAACGGAAGACACGTTATGACTGAATTCCAGACACAAGCCAAACTGCTGGCGATCACCTCGGGCGAACCGGCCGGCATCGGCCCGGATCTGTGCGTGCAGCTGGCTGTGCAGCCGCTGGCAGCGCCCTTCGTGGTGCTGGCCGACAGGCGCCTGCTGCAACAGCGCGCGCAGCAGCTGGGCATCGCCGTACAACTGCATGACTACTCGCCGCAGCAATCGCAGCCTCTGCCAGCGGGTCATTTGCGCGTGCTCGACATGCCGCTGGCGCAGCCCGCAGTCGCCGGCCAGCTCAACCCCGCCAACAGCCAGTATGTGCTGAACCTGCTCAGCCGTGCGCTGCAGGGCTGCCAATCGGGCGAATTCAGCGCCATGGTCACCGCACCGGTGCACAAGGGCGTGATCAATGATGCCGGCATACCCTTTACCGGCCACACCGAGTTTCTCGCCGAGCAGACCCATACCCCGCTGGTGGTGATGATGCTGGCGGGCGGTGGCATGCGCGTGGCGCTCGCCACCACCCACCTGCCGCTGCGCGAAGTGGCCGACGCCATCACCCCGCAGCTGCTGGAAGACATCCTGCGCATCCTCAACCGTGACCTGCAGCGCCGCTTCGGCATCGCCCACCCGCGCGTTCTGGTGGCCGGCCTCAACCCGCATGCCGGCGAAGGCGGCTACCTCGGCCGCGAAGAACTCGACGTGATGATTCCCGTTCTGGACCGCCTGCGTGCACAGGGCATGCAGGTGAGCGCGCCGCTGCCGGCCGACACCCTGTTTGCCCAGCATCGCCTGAAGGAATGCGATGCCGTGCTGGCGATGTACCATGACCAGGGCCTGCCGGTGCTCAAGCACGCCAGCTTCGGCGAGGGCGTCAACATCACCCTCGGCCTGCCCATCATCCGTACCTCGGTCGATCACGGCACCGCGCTGGACCTGGCCGGCAGCGGCAAGGCAGAGGTGGGCAGCCTGCTGGAGGCGATCAACACCGCGCTGGAAATGGCGGAACATGAGGCACGTGCTGCCTGAAACAACGACGTTGAAATACCCGTTCGTCCTGAGCGTGGAAAAGTAGGTCGGGTTAGCGTAGCGTAACCCGACGTCGTTGCAGGAGGGCACAATGTCGGGTTACGGCATTGCCTAACCCGACCTACAAGAGCGGTACGGACGACAGAGAATGAACTCGGATAATGACGCATAAGGCAAAAAAACAGCTTAGTTCCAGCATAACTTGCAGACAACGCAAGTTAGCCTGCACTGAAACGCTTTCGAGAGGATTGAAATGATGCATAAGGCTCGAAAGCGTTTTGGCCAGAACTTCCTGGTCGACCAGCAGATCATCGGCGACATCGTCGCCGCCATTCGCCCCATGCCGGAAGACAGCATGGTCGAGATCGGCCCCGGCCTGGGTGCGCTGACCCGGCCGCTGCTCAAGGTACTGAACAAATTGCACGTGGTGGAAATCGACCGCGACATCATCGCGCGCCTGAAGACTGACTATCCGCAGGACAAGATCGTCATCCATGAAGGCGATGCGCTGAAGTTCGACTTTGCGCAACTTCCCGCGCCGCTGCGCATCGTCGGCAACCTGCCGTACAACATCTCTTCTCCCCTGCTGTTCCATTTCTCCAGCTACGCCGAGCGCATCAGCGACATGCACTTCATGCTGCAGAACGAAGTGGTCGAGCGCATGGTGGCCGAGCCGTCGACCGAGGCCTACGGCCGGCTGTCGGTGATGCTGCAGTACCGCTTCTATATGGAGAAACTGCTCGACGTGCCGCCCGAATCCTTCCGTCCGGCGCCCAAGGTGGACTCTGCCATCGTGCGCATGATTCCGCTGCCGGCCAGCGAAGTAGTGGTGCGCGATGAAGCAAAGTTTGCCGAGATCGTCACCGCCGCCTTCGGCCAGCGCCGCAAGACGCTGCGCAACACGCTGAAGCCTTATCTCAATGAGGCGGATTTTGAGAAGCTGGGGATTGATGCGCAGTTGCGCGCGGAGAATCTGGGGGTGGCGGAGTTTGCGAGGATTGCAGAGCTAGTCAGCAGCCGTTAATTAGCAGCAATTTTAGTACGATGTAACAAAACCGTCGGGGGTTGCCCGACAGCAAGTTACCTTTCTTGACCGCCAAGAAAGGTAACCCAAAGAAGGCGGCCCCTGCTGCGCCACCCCTGCGGGGTTCCCTGCGTTGCTCGAACAGCCGGGCCTCCTCATAAACTCGCACGATCCGCTACGCGGCCACGTGCTCAAACATATTCGTCGGACTACCCCGGCTGTCCTGCGCTACTCGGCGGCGCAGAAGGGAACGGCGGTATTGTGTGCGCGTTGCGCACAAGTTTTTTGGATTTGTGATTGAGGCGTGGGCCAAGCCCACGCCTCAATGCCTTTGATTTTGGGTTTTGAAGTTCCCCCCTTGAGAGCCGCCTCGATCTGGCGGAAACAAGTGGAGGGGTAGGCGAGCACTGTTTGAGCTCCGCGGCAGCTCGCGGGGTGTGCGAGCTGCTAGGGCGAGTTGCGCAGCCCCACTTGTTTCTGCCTGATCGAGGGAACACCGCAGGGGCGGCTATCGTGGGGTCGCCTTTTCTTTGGTTACTTTCGTTTGGCGAGACAAACGAAAGTAACTGGCTGTCGGGCCACCCCCGACGGTTTTGCTTTTGTATTTCGTTTTGGCCCAGCAACCAACAAGGTTGCACCCTGCACACCCCTAAACCTTCTTCTGAATAAACTCGATCTTGTACCCGTCAGGGTCTTCGATGAAGGCCAGCACAGTGCTGCTGCCCTGCATGGGGCCGGCTTCGCGGATCACCTTGCCGCCCAGTTGTTTGACCCGATCACAGGCCTGGTAGGCATCGTCCACCTCGATGGCGATATGGCCGTAGGCGGTGCCCAGTTCGTATGACGATACGCCCCAGTTGTAGGTCAGCTCGATCACGGCACCGTCGCGCTCGTCCTGGTAACCCAGAAAAGCGAGAGTGAACTTGCCGGCGGGGTAATCGTTGCGGCGCAGCAGGCGCATGCTCAGCACGTCGGTATAAAAGGCGATGGACTTGTCCAGATCGCCCACTCGCAGCATCGTATGCAGAATACGCATCACACCTCCACCATTTCAAAATCGTCCTTGCGCGCACCGCATTCCGGGCAGTTCCATTGGGGCGGCAGGCCTTCCCAGCGGGTGCCGGGCGGGATGCCGTGTTCCGGCGCGCCTAGCGCCTCGTTATATAGCCAGCCGCAGATCAGGCACATATGGACCTTGTAAGGTACAGCGGGGTCGGCAGCGGGCAGGGCCATGGGTGCGGAATTCGGTTAAAATGCGACTTTACGACTGCCATTTTACAGCGATGTCCTCCAATTCGTCTGATATCCCGCCTATCGTCATGACCTTCGCCGCAACCGACCCCAGCGGCGGTGCCGGCATGCAGGCTGACATCCTCACCATCGCCAGCATGGGCTGCCATCCGCTGTCGGTGGTCACCGCCATCACCGTGCAGGACAGCAGCGGCGTGGACGACGTGATGCCGATTGACGCAGACTGGGTCAACGACCAGGCGCGCACCGTGCTGGAGGATATGCCGGTGGCGGCGTTCAAGATCGGCCTGCTCGGCAGCGTGGAAAACATTTCCGTGATTGCCGAGATCATCGCGGACTACCCGGATGTGCCGCTGGTCTTTGATCCGGTGCTGAGTTCTGGGCGCGGGGACGAACTGGCCAACGAGGACATGGTCGATGCCTTGCGCGAGCTGCTGCTGCCGCAGACCACCATCCTCACGCCGAATAGCCTGGAGGCGCGCCGCCTGACCCAGGACGAGGAAAATGACGAGGACAATCCCGACCTGGGCGAGTGCGCGCGCCGCATCATCCAGCTGGGCAGCGAGTATGTGCTGATTACCGGCACCCACGAAAATACGCCCAAGGTGATCAACACGCTGTACGGCGAGCGCGGCCTGATACGCAGCGATAATTGGCCGCGCCTGGCCGGCATCTATCACGGCTCGGGCTGCACGCTGGCGTCGGCGATTGCTGCCTTGCTTGCCAATGGGTTACCGGTGGAAGAGGCGGTGCGCGAGGCGCAGGAATACACCTGGGAGGCGCTGAAATACGGTTTCCGTCCCGGCATGGGGCAGCACATTCCGGATCGCCTGTTCTGGGCGCGAGAGGAAGAGCCGGACGACGAGAGTGAACCGCAGACGCGCCATTAAAGGCCTGTACGCGATTACGCCGGACCTGCCCGACACCGCCGAGCTAGTGCGGCGCGCGCGGCTGGCGCTGCAGGGCGGTGCGCAGGTGCTGCAGTACCGCAGCAAGCTGGCCGAGGCGGCGTTGCGCTTGAGCCAGGCAGAAGCCCTGCGGCCACTGACGCGCGAATATGGCGCGACCTATATCGTCAACGACGACGCGCGGCTGGCCGCTGCGGTGGATGCAGATGGTGTGCACCTTGGTGCGGACGATGGCGAGATCGGCGCGGCGCGCGCGCTGCTGGGGGCGGACAAGCTGATCGGCGCTTCGTGTTACAACCGGTTGGCACTGGCGAGGACAGCGGTCGCGGCTGGCGCTGATTACGTCGCGTTCGGCGCGTTCCATACCTCCAGCACCAAGCCGGGGGCTGTGATAGCCACGACCGACTTGTTGCATGAAGCGCGCACACTGGGCGTGCCCGTGGTGGCGATAGGCGGTATCACTGCGGCCAACGGCGCAGCGCTGATTGCCGCCGGCGCGGATGCGCTGGCGGTGATCACGGCATTATTCGAGGCGGACGACATCAAGGCGGCCGCACAGGATTTGGCAAAACTTTTTTCACAGGCACACGTAACATGACATCTCACAATCAGGAACTGTTCGAACAATCGCAAAAGCTGATTCCCGGCGGGGTCAATTCGCCGGTACGCGCCTTCAAGTCGGTGGGCGGCACGCCGCTGTTCTTCAAGCGCGGGCAGGGCGCTTATGTGTGGGATGCGGATGACAAGAAATATATCGATTACGTGGGCTCATGGGGGCCGATGATCGTCGGCCACTGCCACCCGGAGGTGGTGAATGCGGTGCAGGATGCGGCTGCACAAGGCCTGGGTTTCGGCGCGCCCACCGCGGCCGAGCTGGACATTGCAACCTTGCTGACCAGGCTGGTGCCCAGCATGGAGATGGTGCGCCTGGTCAGTTCCGGCACCGAGGCGACGATGACGGCGATCCGCCTGGCGCGCGGCTTCACCGGGCGCAGCCGCATCATCAAATTCGAAGGCTGTTACCACGGCCACTCCGACAGCCTGCTGGTGAAAGCCGGCTCCGGCGCGCTGACCTTCGGCAACCCCAGTTCGGCCGGGGTGCCGGCAGAGCTGGCTGCGCTAACCACCGTGCTGCAATACAACGATGTGCCAGGTCTGGAAAAGACCTTCGCCGAGGTGGGCAAGGAGATCGCGGCAGTGATCGTGGAGCCGGTGGCCGGCAACATGAACCTGATCATGCCCAAGCCGGAGTTCCTCAAGGCGATGCGCGAACTGTGCACGAAACATGGTGCGGTGCTGATTCTGGATGAGGTGATGACCGGTTTTCGCGTTAGCCTGCAGGGGGCACAGGGCTACTTCGGCATCAAGCCGGATCTGACCACGTTGGGCAAGGTGATGGGCGGCGGTCTGCCCGCCGCGGCTTTTGGTGGTCGGCGCGACATCATGCAGCACCTGGCGCCGCTGGGTCCGGTGTATCAGGCAGGTACACTCTCCGGCAACCCGCTGGCAGTGGCGGCCGGTCTGGCTACGCTGAAGCTGGTGCAGCAGCCCGGCTTTTATGCCAACCTGGAAAAGCTGGCCAAGCGCCTCACCGTGGGGCTGAGCGCCAGTGCGAAGAAGCATGGCGTGACTTTCAGCGCGCAGTCGGTGGGCGGTATGTTCGGCGTGTATTTCGGCGCCACCCCACCGACCAGCTACGCAGAAGTGATGGCCTGCGATGCCAAGGCATTCAACCGCTTCTTCCACGCGATGATCGATGAGGGTGTGTATCTGGCGCCGTCGGCCTTCGAGGCGGGTTTCGTATCGGCGGCGCACAGCGAGGCTGACATCGACGCCACCATTACGGCGGCCGACAAGATTTTTGCGGCCTGGAAATAATGGGCCTGTTTTCGCGCGCAGTCTTCTACACGACGGTCAACGACCTGCATACCCTGCCGCAGCACGGCGGCAAGGAGGTGGCGTTCGCCGGGCGTTCCAACGCCGGCAAGTCCAGCGCCATCAACACGCTGGCCAACCACACGCGGCTGGCCTTCACCAGCAAGACGCCGGGGCGCACCCAGCACATCAACTATTTTGACCTGGGCGAGCGTCGCTTCTTGGTGGACCTGCCCGGCTACGGTTACGCCAAGGTGCCGCCTGAAGTGCGCGCTCACTGGGAGGGGTTGCTCAGCCACTATTTGCAGAGCCGCGAGGCGCTGGCCGGGCTGGTGGTGATCATGGATTCACGCCATCCGCTGACTCCGCTGGACGAGCAGATGCTGGCCTGGTTCATTCCCACCGGCAAGCCGATACACGTATTGCTGACCAAATCGGACAAGCTGAGCCGCCAGCAGGCCAATGCGACCCTGTTCAAGGTGCGGAAATACCTGGGAGAACACTTCCCGAATTGCACGGTGCAGCTGTTCTCCAGCCTGAAGAAGATCGGCATGGAAGAGGCAGAAGCGGTAATTTCGGGGTGGTTTGCTGAAACTTGATGGAATTTGGCAGCGCGGAACGACCGGGCAAAAAAAGCCCCTGAACATAAGGGGGGAGTCCAGGGGCGCAAGTCTTAACGGAGTTAAGACACCCGCTCAGGGAGGAGAAGCGGGAGATGACACGAGTCATCATGCTTCATTAGGTTTCGCTGATTAGAAATAGTTCAACGCAAAAAACAGGACATGACCATGCAAAAACTAGGGATATACCCGCACAAACGAATGCGCCGCATGCGCCGCGATGCGTTTTCCCGCGATCTGATGCGCGAGAACGCTCTCACCAGCGCCGACCTGATCTACCCGGTATTCGTGCTGGAAGGCAACAATCGCGAGGAGGCCGTGGCTTCCATGCCAGGCGTGAAGCGCCAGACGCTGGATAAGTTGTTGCACCAGGCCGAGGAGTGCGTGAATCTGGGCATCCCGCTGCTGGCCTTGTTTCCCGTGATCGATTCATCGCTCAAGACCGAAGATGCGCGTGAGGCGCTCAATCCGGACGGCCTGGTGCCCCGCGTGGTCGCCGAGCTGAAGCAGCGTTTCCCCGAGCTGGGCATCATGACCGACATCGCGCTCGATCCCTACACCAGCCACGGCCAGGATGGCCTGATCGACGCCAGCGGCTACGTGATCAACGATGAGACGGTGGCGGTGCTGGCGCAGCAGGCGCAGGTGCACGCGCAGGCTGGCGCCGACGTGGTGGCGCCGTCCGACATGATGGACGGGCGCATTGCCGCGGTGCGTGCCGCGCTTGATCGCAAGGGCTGCATCCATACCCGCATCATGGCCTACTCGGCCAAGTATGCCTCCAGCTTTTATGGCCCGTTCCGCGATGCCGTGGGTTCCAGCGGCAATCTGGGCAAGGGCAACAAGTACACCTACCAGATGGACCCGGCCAATTCCGACGAGGCGCTGTGGGAAGTAGGTCTGGATCTTGAAGAGGGCGCAGACATGGTGATGGTGAAGCCGGGCATGCCCTACCTGGACATCGTGCGCCGGGTGAAGGATGAGTTCAAGGCGCCGACCTTCGTGTATCAGGTCAGCGGCGAATACGCCATGCTCAAGGCCGCAGCGCAGAACGGCTGGCTGAACGAGCAGGCGTGCGTGCTGGAGTCGCTGCTGGCGTTCAAACGTGCCGGTGCCGACGGCATCCTGACTTACTTTGCGCTGGATGCGGCGCGCTGGCTGAAGCAGGGATAGAAGCCGCGCGCTCGAGCTGCTTAGCGCTGTCCGGCCCTGCCAGTCGCCCGGTTGATGCTGAATCAGGCAGCGAGCAGGGTCTCGACGGCGGCTATGTCCGCATGGGTTTCGGCCTTGCGACTGCCGCTGTGGCGGGCGTTTTCGGGCAATACGGCAATGTGTACCGGCACTCCCACCTCGCTCTCGAGGGTGAAGCTGGGAAATACCTGCTGCCTCCCCATCAGCTGCATGCGCCACTCGCCGCCTTCAAAGGGCACCTTGTGCTTCAGCAAATACATCATCACGGCCTTGGCATCATCCGAATAGACAGTCAGGTTGATATCGGAGTGTTCTCCGGCCGTTCCTTCCAGGACTGACCCCGTCAGGTAGGGGCCGAACGGCTCCAGCATGCGCATGGTGGCCAGTGCCTGCTTGCGCAGCTGCTGCAACACCTCGGGATGGCTCTCGTGCTGGTAAAGGCTGCGGAATGTGCGCAGTGCCTCATCGACTTCCTGGTTGCTCGGCAGGTGCTGGGTGTCGCTGGCGCCCAGCTGCTTGGCGGCCTTGCGCTTGGCAAACGCATGGTCGGTAATGCCGTCCTCCGCCATCAGGCGCGCTGCCTGATGTGCCAACTGCTCGCGCATCAGGTCGCGCTTGGGCGTATGGTTCCGGCTCATCAGAACAACTGGTCCTTGACGGCATCCGCAGGTTTGGCCGCCGGGTCAGCGACTATGGTTTGTTCAGGCGGCAGATTTTCCTTGTAGAAATAGTCCACGCGGTTGCCGTTGGGGTCACGCTGGCCGTTGTCGTTGATGCGCGCGGCCACCATGCCATCGGGCATGGTGTAAACCGCCTCTGGCACATTCTTGAGTGCTTTTTCCATGTAGCCCATCCAGATGGGCAACGCGGCGCCGCCCCCCGTTTCCCTGTCGCCCAGGCTGTGCGGGTTGTCGAAGCCGATCCAGGAAATGCCGACCAGTGTGGGATGGAAGCCGTTGAACCAGGCGTCCATCGAGTCACTGGTGGTGCCGGTCTTGCCGGCAAGATCCTGGCGACCGAGCTGCATGGCTCGGATGGCAGTGCCGTGGCGCACGACGTCCTGCATCATGGTGACCATGGTGTAGGCGTTGCGCGCGTCGATCACGCGTTCGGCATTGACGCCAGCCTTGACTGGGGCGGCTTGCTGGAGAACCTTGCCTTGGGCATCCTCGATGCGCTGGATGAAGTAGGGCTTGATGCTGTATCCGCCGTTGGCAAATACCGAGTAGCCAGCCAGCATCTGCATTGGCGTGACCGAGCCGGCACCCAGCGCCATGGTGAGGTAGGGGGGGTGCTTGTCTTTGTCGAATCCGAAGCGGGTGACGTAATCCTGCGCGTAGCTAGGCGTAATAGCCTGAAGAATGCGCACGGAGACCAGGTTCTTGGACTTGGTCAATGCCTGGCGCATGCGTATCGGGCCATCGAAGGTGCCATCAAAATTCTTTGGCTGCCAGGGTTCGCCGCCAGTCTCGACAGAGTCGATCACCAGGGGCGCGTCGTTGATGATGGAAGCCGGGGTATAGCCCTTCTCCAGGGCGGCGGAGTAGATGAATGGCTTGAAACCCGAGCCGGGCTGGCGCCAGGCCTGGGTGACATGATTGAACTGGTTGTGGTTGAAGTCGAAACCGCCAATCAGCGAATAGATTGCGCCATCCACCGGATTGGCAGAGACAAAGGCAGATTCGACCTGTGGCAGCTGCGCGATCTGCCAGTTGCCTTTTTCATCCATTTGCACGCGAATCAGGGAGCCTACACGGATACGCTGATTGGGCGCCAGCCTGGTGCCAAGGTTGGCTTGGGCAAACCTGAGGCCTTCGCCCGCAAGCGTTACAACCTGGCCGCCTTTGCAGTAGGCCGTCACGCCTTTGGGGTTAACTGCCTGGACCACTGCGGGGATCAAATCGTCATTGTCCGATACTTCCTGCAATGCCTCCTCGAGGAATTCCTCGCTATGGTCTTTCCCGAGGTCGATATAGCCTTCAGGCCCTCGATAGCCATGGCGGCGGTCATAGTCGATGACACCCTTGCGCAAGGATTCATAAGCAGCCCGCTGGTCATTCACCCGAATGGTGGTGTAGACGCTGAAGCCTTGTGTGTAGGCGTCTTCAGAGTAGCGGTCGTACATGACCTGGCGCACCATTTCAATCAGATAGTCGGCACGAACGCCAAATTCCTGGCCGCCATTGCGTTTGGCGAGGATGGGCGCATTCGCCGTGGCCTCGTATTGTGCGTCATCAATGAAGCCAAGCTCCTTCATGCGGCGCAGCACATATTGCTGACGCAGTTTGGCGCGTTTGGGATTGACCACCGGATTGTAGGAGGAAGGCGCCTTGGGCAGACCGGCCAGAACGGCCATCTCGCCCAGGGTCAGCTGATTGAGCTGCTTGCCAAAATACACTTGCGCCGCGGTCGAAAAGCCATAGGCACGCTGACCCAGGTAGATCTGGTTGACGTAGAGCTCAAGGATTTCATCCTTGGTCAGGTTGTGCTCGATCTTGAAGGCGAGCAGCATTTCGTTGAATTTGCGCGACAGGGTTTTTTCCTTGGTCAGGAAGAAGTTGCGTGCCACCTGCATGGTAATGGTGCTGGCGCCCTGCTTGGCGCCACCAGAGGTGAAATTGGACAGGGCGGCGCGCAGAACACCGATGTAATCCACGCCGCCATGCTCGTAAAACCGCTCGTCTTCGGCGGCCAGGATGGCTTTTTTCATCATCTCCGGTACGTCGGCAATCTTGATCAGCGCACGCCGCTCCTTGCCGAATTCGCCGATCAAGGTCCCCTCGGCGCTATACACACGCAGGGGCATGTTAGGGCGGTAATCGGTGAGGATTTCCAGCGAAGGCAGCGCCGGGTAGGTCACCATCGCAGCAAAGGTAATGATCAGGAAAGGCAAAACTGTAACGGCCAAGGCGGCAATTGCCGTGTAGAACCACCAACGTGAAGTCATGACTTGAAGAGCGGGAAACGAATTTGAAGTGCCGGGGATTATATCGGCTCTGGCTGGGAAAATAACCCCGTAGAAAAAACTTTACACAAATTGGAGTTATTGCTAGGATTTAAACCAATTTATACGAATCCGCGCTAACTGGCATATGATAAAAGGAAATTTTGATATCCCGTTGGACTTTCTGCAGACGAAAACACCGCCTTTGATTGGCGTTGACATTAGCGCGTCTTCGATCAAGATGGTGGAGCTGAGCCAGGTTCCCAAGAAGTATACCTACGAGCTGGAGCGCTATGCGATCGAGCCGTTATCCAAAGATGCCGTGACTGACGGCAACATCAACGATCTGGACGCGGTGGCTGAAGGCTTGCGCCGGGCCTGGAAGCGTTTAGGCTCGCGTATCAAGAACGTCAGCGTGGCGCTGCCTGCTGCGGCGGTGATCAGCAAGAAGATTTTTCTGCCCGGTGGCATGCGCGAAGAGGATCTGGAGTATCAGGTCGAATCAGAAGCCAATCAATACATTCCGTTTGCGCTGGAAGAAGTGAATCTCGATTTCCAGGTGATCGGGCCCGCGCCGCATAATCCAGATGAGGTCGAAGTGATGCTGGCGGCCTCCCGCAAGGCCAATGTTGAAGATCGCGTGGCTGCGGTGCAGGCAGCAGGGTTGAAAGCGATTGTGGTTGACGTGGAGCCCTATGCGGCCGAGGCGGCATTCGAGCAGATTCGCACGCAGCTTCCTGATGGGGCCAAGGACCAGTGTGTGGCGTTGGTGGATGTTGGCGCGAATGTCATGAATGTGAACGTCCTGCGCAACGGTCAATCTGTCTACACGCGCGATCAGCAGATTGGTGGTGCACAGCTGACGCAACAGATTCAGAACATGTTTGGTCTGTCTGCGGAAGAAGCCGAGGCGGCAAAGCGTAATGGCGGCCTGCCGGAGAATTATGAAAGCGATGTCTTGGCGCCTTTCCTGGAAAGCCTCGCAACAGAGGTAACGCGTGCCCTGCAGTTCTTCTTTACTTCTACGCAGTACAACGAAGTCAATTATGTAGTCCTTGCTGGTGGTAGTTCTGCCTTGCCAGGGCTGGACGATGCTGTTGCAACGCGCACACAGGTGGCGACCCTGGTCGCGAATCCGTTTGCAGCCATGAGCCTGTCCAGCCGCATCAAGCCACGTCAACTGCAGGCGGATGCGCCAGCCCTGATGATTGCCTGCGGATTGGCAATGCGGAGATTTGACCCATCATGATACGTATTAACCTTTTACCCCATCGCGCGGAGAAGCGTCGCGCTCGGCAGATTCAGTTCGTTGCCTTCAGCGTGATCTCGCTGATTCTGGGCGCCCTGACGGTCGGCTTTGTCCATGTTGCCATCATGACGCAGATATCCTATCAGGAAGGCCGAAATGCCTACATGAACAAGGAAATTGCGGTTCTCGACAAGCAGATTGATGAAATCAAAAAGCTGCGGGAGCAGACACAATCGCTGTTGGCGCGCAAGACGGTGGTTGAGAATCTGCAAAGCACACGTTCGGATGTGGTGCATTTGCTCGACCAGATGTTGCGCATTTTGCCCGACGGCGTGTATTTGAAATCACTGAAACAGGTTGGCAACAAGATCAGCATCGTTGGTCTCGCGCAGTCCAACGCACGCGTGTCTACCTTGATGCGTGCTATTGAGGATTCGCCATGGTTGGATAGTCCTGCACTGATACAGGTGCAGGCCACTAAAGTCGGAAATGAAACGCTGAATGAGTTTTCACTGACATTCAATCTGACCAAGCAGGCTGCTGCGCCGACGCCGCAACCCGCCGCCCCGGGTGCACCTAAACCAGCGGCGCCGAAGGGATAATCATGGCCATTGACATGAAGCAGTTTCTGGAAGATCTCAAGAACGTAAACCCGAAAACACCGGGTGCGTGGCCGTTGCCAGTCAAACTGGTGGCATTTGCCGGTATTTTTGTACTGGTAGTCGGCGCGGGCGCGGTGATGGACTGGCAGGACCAGTGGAATGAGCTGAGCGGAAAACGAAATGAGGAGCAAAGGCTGAAGGATACATTTTTGGCCAAGAAGCGCGAAGCGGTGAATCTGGACCTGATCAAGAAACAGTTGATCGATACGCAGCAATCATTTGGCGCGCTACTCAAGCAGCTACCCAGCAAATCCGAAATGGATGCCTTGCTGACAGATATCAACCAGGCAGGTTTGGGGAGAGGCTTGCAGGTTCTATTCTTTAAACCAGGGCCAGAAAAGGCAACTGGCGTATTTACCGAGCAGCCTATATCCATCAAGATCGCTGGAAACTATGACGATCTGGGGAGATTTGCCAGCGACATATCGCAATTGCCGCGAATCGTTACCTTGAACGATATCAGCATCAGTCAGTCCGGAAGCCAGCTGGTTATGGACACGACGGCAAAAACCTACCGCTATCTTGATGAAGAGGAACTGGCCGCGCAGAGACGCGGTGCCAAAGCGGGGGGGGCAAAGCCATGAGGATAATTTATCCCCTCTTGGTGGCAACCGTGTTCCTTACCGCATGTGGCGGAGAGGAATATCAGGACCTGAAGGATTTTGTGAAGAATTCGGGCGCAGACATGCGTGGCAAGGTCGATCCGCCCCCAGATGTTACTCCCTATGAGCCCATGACCTACGACAACAGTGCGGGCCTGACCGATCCGTTCAAGCCGCGCAAGCCGGAGGTGCGCTCTACAGGCGGTGGCTTGAACCAGCCGGACTTTACTCGTCCCAAGCAGGAACTGGAGGAGTTTCCGCTTGATGGCTTGAAAATGGTGGGTTTTCTTCATCGCGGAACCTCTGATTACGCAGTGATTCGCTCCTCAGATGGCAAGGTGCATCAAGTCACAGTGGGGAATTATATGGGGCTCAATTTCGGAAAGATTACGGCCATTTCCGAAACAGAGGTCAAGCTCAAAGAAATGGTACAAGATGGTGCGGGCGATTGGACGGAGCGCGAGAGCAGTCTGCAACTAGCGGAGTAAATGGGAGCAATAAAATGAGACAGTTCGAAAACGCAGCTCAATATTTTAAAAAGATGGCGCTAATTGTCTGCGCCGTATATTCGGTAAGCGCGAATGCGCAAAACGTAACAGCCGGGCCATCTGATGACGCACTCAATAGCATTGAGACTGTAACCACCAGCAAATCCGAGGGCGGCAAGATTCTCGTGACCATCGGCATGAAGAATGCTGCATCGTCAATTCCTGAAGTCTTCACCATTGGCACGCCACCACGTATTGCGCTTACATTTGCCAAGACTACCAATGATCTTGGGCAGAAGTCCAAAGAATTCAACGAGGGTTTCTTGCGCAATGCGGTGATCGTTCAGGCACCTGATCCCCTGCAGAAATTCCGCACGCGCATGGTGCTAAACCTGAGTCAGTCGATGACTTATGACAAGCCGGTGATTGACGGAAAAAACATCGTTCTCGTCTTGAGACCTGCAGAAAGCGTTGCTGGCACGAGGGAGCCTACCTTTGCAGAAAACAAGTCTGGCGCACAGACCCATAGTCTGCGAGATATCGATTTTCATCGCGGCAAGAATGGCGAAGGCCGCGTGCAGATTGAGTTGTCTGATTCGAATGTGGGTGTCGACATCAAGCAGGAAGGTGCAAAACTCATAGTCGACTTTGCGAAGACGGAGTTGCCTGCAAACCTGCAGCGGAAACTGGATGTAATGGATTTTGCCACTCCTGTGCAACTCATCGACGCATCGGCGAGGGGGAATAATGCACGGCTCGTTATCGAACCCAAGGGCGCTTGGGAGTATGCGGCCTACCAGGCCGATACAAAGTTCATTATCGAGGTGAAGCCCATCTCGGCCGAGGTCAAAAAGCAGGCGAAGGTCGGTCCCAAACAATATGAGGGCGACAAGCTCACTCTGAACTTCCAGAACATCACGGTGCGCGAGGCGCTAAATGTGATCGCGGATTTCACCAACCTTAACATCGTCATCAGCGATACGGTTTCAGGTAACCTGACCCTGCGCCTCAAGGATGTGCCATGGGATCAGGCGCTGGACATCATCTTGCAGAGCAAGGGCCTGGATTTCCGCAGAAATGGCAATGTGATGCAGATCGCACCGCGTGATGAGCTGGCGGCAAAAGAAAAGGGCGCGTTAACTGCGGTGCAGGAAATTTCGGAGCTTGAGCCGATGCACACAGAAAGCTTCCAGTTAAGCTACGCAAAGGCTGTAGATATCGTCAAGCTCATCACCGACACAAATCAGCGAATGTTGTCAAAGCGGGGTAGTGCGGTTCAAGACCTCAGGACCAACACGCTATTTGTGCAGGACACGTCTGCCCGCCTGGATGATGTGCGCAACCTGATCAAATTGATCGATGTTCCAGTTCGACAGGTGATGATCGAGGCGCGTTTTGTTCAGGCCAAAGATACCTTTACTCGCAATCTTGGCGGCCGCATGGACTTCAAGGGGCCGACGCAGATGAACTCTGTAATCGGTACACCGACAACCAACTACACGTCCGGCATCGGTACGGGCAACGTGAACTTGCCTGGCGCATCAAGTGGTACAGGTGGCCTGACTTTGGCATTGACTGATGCTTCTGGCACCAATACCCTGAATCTGGAGCTGTTGGCTTCGCAGACAGATGGTGTCACCAAGAACATCGCAAGCCCGCGTGTGATCACGGCAGATAAATCCCCGGCCACGATCGAATCCGGGACGGAAATTCCTTATTTGCAGCAAACCAGCAGCGGTGCGACCAACGTGGCATTCAAAAAGGCAGTATTGAGCTTGACCGTGACCCCGATCATCACCCCTGACGATCACGTCAATATGAATGTGGCCGTAAACCAGGATTCGGTTGGTGCGGTCTACTCGGGTATTGGTCCCAGCGTCGATACAAAGAAGGTGACAACGCAGGTCTTGGTGGATAACGGGGGCACCGTGGTGATTGGTGGCGTTTACTCCCAGAATGATTCTGATTCGGTAACCAAGGTGCCGCTGCTGGGCGACATTCCTATCATTGGTTGGCTCTTCAAGAATAAGTCGGTATCAAGAGACAAGACAGAGCTGTTGGTATTCATCACTCCCAAGATCATGAAAGAAAGCCTGAATCTCAGATAGGCCAATGAAGTCAATCAAGCCCGGCCTGGCCGGGCTTTTTTGTTGCTGGCATCCAGAGACATGGCAAAATTCCGCTACAATTCAGGCATGGAAATCGATGTTAAACAACAAGCTGAGTCAGTAGATGGGAATATCATACTGGTCGGCATGATGGGTTCTGGCAAGACGACAGTGGGGCGCCTCTTGGCAAAGCAGCTGGGCAAGACGTTTGTTGACAGCGACGAAGAAATTCAGCGGCGTACCGGCGTGACCATTTCGCACATCTTCGATGTCGAAGGTGAGGCGGGCTTCAGGCAACGCGAAGCGGCAGTCATCCACGATCTGCTGCAGGGGAATAATCTCGTGCTGGCGACGGGTGGCGGCGCGGTACTGGATCCTCACAGCCGGGAAACCATGCGCGCGCGGGGCACAGTGGTGTATCTGAAAAGCGGGGTCCACGATCTGTGGCAGCGCACGCGGCATGACCGCAACCGGCCGTTGTTGCAGACTGCGGACCCGCGCGCAAAGCTGCAGGAGCTGTATGACCAGCGCAACCCGATCTACAGCGAGATGGCGGACATTGCCATACACACCGGGAAGCAAAGTGTACAAGTGCTGCTTTCTACCCTGGTAAACAGATTGGGTTGCGAAAGCGGCGGGAATCAAACAGAGAAGAATGAAATGCAGACATTGACCGTCGGATTGGCCGAGCGCAGTTACCCGATTCATATTGGGAGCGGGCTGTTGAGTCGTGCAGACTTGCTGCTGCCGCATCTTGCGCAGAAGCGCGTGGCTATCGTGAGCAACACCACCGTGGCGCCGCTCTACATGGCGCAACTGCGCTCATTGCTGGAAAGCCATGACGTGCAAGTGATCGAAGTGATTCTGCCAGATGGTGAGAAATACAAGAATTCAGAAACACTGGCGCAGATATACGATGCACTGCTTCGCAATCGCTGTGAGCGCCACACGACATTGATCGCACTCGGTGGCGGCGTGATTGGCGACATGACGGGCTATGCGGCTGCCACCTACCTGCGTGGTGTACCGTTCATACAAATCCCGACCACGCTGCTGTCGCAGGTGGATTCCTCTGTGGGTGGCAAGACCGGCATCAATCATCCGCTTGGCAAGAACATGATCGGTGCGTTTTACCAACCCAAGGTGGTGCTGATCGACACCGATACGCTCAATACCCTGCCGGACAACGAGCTGCACGCTGGCCTCGCAGAAGTCATCAAATACGGTTTGATACGTGATCTGCCCTTCCTGGACTGGCTTGAAGCCAATATGGAAAGATTGCTGTCGCGTGACGTAGATGCGCTGCAATACGCTATTGCGCGCAGCTGTCAGAACAAGGCAGAGGTGGTTGGCTCAGACGAGCGCGAGAGCGGAGACAGGGCTCTGCTCAATCTTGGCCATACGTTTGGGCACGCCATCGAGAATGGCATGGGCTACGGCGCATGGCTGCACGGTGAGGCCGTGGCGGCAGGCACCATCATGGCAGCTGACCTGTCGCAGCGACTAGGCTGGATCGGGGCGGACGAAGTGCGACGTGTTCGTGACCTGTTTGAGCGGGCCCACCTGCCCACGGAGGCGCCGCACATGCCGGTCGAGCACTACATCGACCTGATGGGCCTGGACAAGAAGGTTGTCGGCGGCAAGATGCGGTTCGTGCTATTGCATCCCATCGGGCATGCAGTCATTTCCAGCGATGCCGCGCCGGATCAGCTGCGTCAGACGATAGAGGCGTGCTGTGCCCGGCCCTGAACTGGCCAGCTATGCAGTAAACGAACATAACTCGCGCGGGCGCCAGTTACGCGAGGACAGGCCGGCTGGCCGCAGTGAATTCCAGCGTGACCGCGACCGCATCATCCACTCCAGCGCCTTCCGTCGCCTGGAATACAAGACCCAGGTCTTCGTAAATCACGAAGGCGACATGTTCCGCACGCGCCTGACCCACAGCATCGAGGTTGCACAGATCGGTCGTTCCATCGCGCGCAGCCTGCAGCTCAACGAAGACCTGGTCGAGGCGGTATGCCTGGCGCATGACCTCGGCCACACCCCCTTTGGGCATGCCGGCCAGCACGCATTGAACGAATGCATGCACGAACATGGCGGCTTCGAGCACAATCTGCAGTCCTTGCGCGTCGTCGACCTGCTTGAAGAGCGCTACGCCGACTTCACCGGCCTCAATCTGTGTTTCGAAACACGCGAGGGCATCCTCAAGCATTGTTCGCCGCAGAATGCCAGCCAACTCGGCGAAGTGGCGGGGCGATTCCTGAACGACAAGCGCACCAGCCTGGAGGGGCAATTGGCCAATCTGGCCGATGAGGTGGCTTACAACAACCACGATGTGGACGATGGACTGCGCTCCGGCCTGATCACCCTGGACCAGCTGAAAGCCGTGCCGCTGTTCGCCAACCACTTGGCGCCGGTGCAGGAGGCGTATCCGCAGCTCGACGAGCGGCGCACCACTTACGAAACCATACGCCACATGATCAACACGCAGGTGAATGACCTGATCGCCACCACCCTGGATAATATTAGTGAACACAATGTGCGCACGCTGGAAGATGTGCGTGCGGCACCGCCCCTGGTCGGCTTCAGCGCAGCGATCCATGAGCAGAACAAGGAACTGAAATCCTTCCTGTACGCCAACCTCTACCGCCACTACCGCGTCATGCGCATGAGCGCCAAGGCGCACCGCATCATCAGCGACCTGTTTCGTGCCTTCATGGGTGACAAGCGCCTGTTGCCGCCCCAATACAAGCGCCAGGCCGAGCAGGATCACGCACGGGCTGTCGCCGACTATATAGCTGGCATGACCGATCGCTACGCCATTCGCGAGCACCGGCGTATTTTCGCCGTTGAAGAAATCTAGAGCGAAGGCTAACTAGCTGAACCAATGCGTTCACCATGCCAGAATATGCAAATTGGCTAATATTTCTCGTAATTATCGCTCAATGTTGCGATTTTCCTAGAGAGAGTCCGGCTAACTTGTTGTGAATAGGAGAGGTTTGATATATATTCCCGCGCTAGGGAATTTAATGCATGCAATTAAAGGGGTTTCCATGCAGAACATACTTTTGGGCTACAACCGCACCGTCTCGAAAATTGCCGCGCTGGTACTGGCGGTCACGCTAAGTGCACTGGCGGGATGTAGCGGCGCGCCGAGTACCGCAACCACGACAACAACAACAACAGCGACGGCAACCGCGGCCACGCTTCAGTTGTCCGCGAGCTCGACTTCGGTACCATCAGATAACTCGGCATCGACCACAATTACCGTGACGGCACTGAGTGCGGCGAACGCTGCTCTTTCGGGTGTCGTCGTGACACTGTCGACGGACACGGGAATTGTGAGTGCATCGTCCGTAACAACAGGCGCAAGTGGTACGGCAACATTTACGTTCTCGTCGGGCACCGCCAGTCTGGCCAACCGTACGGCGACGATTACGGCGAGCGCTGGGGCGACTGCGCAGATTCCGATTCAGATAACGGGCTCCACGCTTAAGTGGATCAGTACCAGCCCAACCACGATTGCCAACGATGGGTTGGTGGCGTCAACCGTTGTCTTCCAGGTCCTAAACGCGCAGGGGGCTGGGGTGGCTGGTTCGCCGTATACTGCTGCTTGGTCAACCGGCACGGGCGGCCAGGTAACCGTGACCCCGACATCGGGCGTAACAGACTCAAGCGGAAATATTACCCTGACCGTGAAAGGGGTGACAGGCACCAGCGGCACGGCAAACGTTTCGGCGACCGCAGTGGGCTCGACTGTATCGACCCCGCTCACAGTTTCTCCGGCCAGCTCCACTTTTGCCATCACCAATGCCTTGGACAACACGACTGGCGTGTCCACGCCGAACCCCACTACGGTTGCCATGCATACCACAGACACGCTGACGGTGACGGCCAGCGCGCCGGCTACTGTAACCAGCGTGACCTTCGTCACCTCGGCGGGCAGTTGGCAGGGTGGGACGACCTCGCTGATTGTGCCTGTCTCGGGCGGCGTAGCGAGCGCCACCCTGACGGGACAACAAGCCGGAACGACCAGCATCACGGCGGTCGGCAATACCGCCACTGGTCCCCTCGGCAGCGCCAACCTGACGGTATCGGTTACCGCGTCCACTCCCTACTCAATCACGCTGCAGGCCACGCCCAGTACAGTGTCCAAGAGCACGGGAACTAGCAGCGGGGTTTCCACCCTGATCGCCACGGTCAAGGACGCTAGCGGCCAGCCGGTGGGCAATGCGCCGGTGACATTCTCATTGTCGAATACCACCGGCGGTGGCGAAACCATTTCGCCCGTGGTGGCTTATACCGCATCTGTAGCGACCAGCGGCCTCGCACTGGGGCAGGCGAGCGCGACCTTCACTTCCGGTTCCCTGTCTTCGACGTCGGCTGGGGTTCAGGTGCATGCCGCGGTGCTCGGCACCACCGTCGCAACCTACCCGAATAACGTGCCTGTTTCTACCTCTTATGTGGCCAATCCGGGGCCCTCGGGCAACGACGCGTCTATCATAATTGGGGGTGCCGCCGGGTCGATCGCGTTCAGCATCGCAAGCAAAATTGTGGTCCTTAACACTACGACCTACCAATTGCCGATGTCAGTCCTGGTGACCGATGTCAGCGGCAATCCAGTTCCTAGTGCCGTAGTCACCCTCAGCGTCTGGCCTTCTGCGTGGAGCACTGGCACCCAAAGACTTTGTGACTACGACACGGACAACGGCACCAACCAAGGGACGTTTGTCAACGAAGACATCAACGGCAATCTGCGCCTGGACACAGGGGAAGACGGCTATAGAAAATATCTTGCGACCGGAGTGGCTGTGAGTGGTGGAACTATGGATGGGCAGCTTACCCCCCCGAATGCCGCTGCTGGTGCGGTACCGTTGTCCGTCACCACCGATGTCAACGGCCTGGCGAACTTTAACCTGACCTATCTCAAGAACAGCGCACTCTGGACGATAGACACCATACGTGCCAGCACCGGCGTGGTAGGGTCGGAAACCGTCAGCCAAACTACATTCCGCTTGCCCGCGGCAACGGCGGATACAGGCGCTCCAACGCCTACGCTATCTACCTGCTTCTTGAATCCGCCCTATCAGTTCTAGCAAACGCCACAGAACCCGCTTACGACACGCCCCGGCTTCCAGCCGGGGCGTGTCCTTTTATTAAGCATCGACGAATATGCCCAATATTGCCCTCAACCCTCAGACAGGGTAACATTCCCGCCCTTTCGCTTTTGATTTGAAGACTTGGCGTCGACATCCGCCGGGTTTGGTGCCCTACTGTCAGGGGCAGTTTTAATGAGTGTGGAATAAAGAGGAACAACGTGAACCATCCTTCGTTGCCCATGGAGCCAAGCGTATCAGCCCAGTCCGGGCTGCCGGCCCAACAAGGTTTGTATGATCCGCGCCAGGAGCGCGATGCATGTGGTGTAGGATTTGTTGCTCACATCAAGGGCCAGAAAAGCCACGACATGGTGCGCCAGGGCCTGCAGATCCTGGAAAACCTGACTCACCGCGGCGCCGTAGGTGCCGACCCGCTGGCCGGCGATGGTGCCGGCATCCTGCTGCAAATTCCCGATGCCTTCCTGCGCAAGAAATGCGCGGCCCAGGGCATGAACCTTCCAGACGCCGGCACCTACGGCGTAGGCATGGTATTCCTGCCGCGCGACAAGGCTGCGCGCGAAGCCTGCGAGAAAATCATTGCCGACAAAGTGGCTGCAGAAGGCCAGAAATTGCTGGGCTGGCGCGATGTGCCGGTGGACAGCAGCGGCCTCGGCGAAAGCGTGAAAGCAGTCGAGCCGGTGGTGCGCCAGGTCTTCATCGGGCGGGGTAACAGCGACATGGACACCGATGCGCTGGAGCGCAAGCTGTTCGTCATTCGCAAGATGGCCGAGCACGCCGTACGCAAGCTGCCGCGCGGCCAGGGCAAGGGTTTCTACCTGCCCTCCATGTCCGCGCGCACCATCGTGTACAAGGGCATGCTGCTGGCGGACCAGGTCGGCAAATACTTCCTCGACCTGCAGGATCCTGAAGTGGTCAGTGCCTTGGCGCTTGTACATCAGCGCTTCTCCACGAACACTTTCCCCACCTGGGATCTGGCCCACCCGTTCCGCATGATCGCGCACAACGGCGAGATCAACACCGTGCGCGGCAACGTCAACTGGATGGCCGCGCGCCATGCCGCCATGTCATCCCAGCTGCTGGGTGATGACCTGGAAAAAGTATGGCCGCTGATCACCGCAGGCCAGTCCGACTCCGCCTGCTTCGACAACGCGCTGGAACTGCTGGTGGCCGGTGGCTACAGCCTGCCGCACGCCATGATGATGCTGATCCCGGAAGCCTGGGCCGGCAATCCGCTGATGGACGAAGAGCGCCGTGCCTTCTACGAATACCACGCTGCCCTGATGGAGCCGTGGGACGGCCCCGCCGCCGTGGCCTTCACCGACGGTCGCATGATCGGCGCCACGCTGGACCGCAACGGCTTGCGCCCCGCCCGCTATGTCATCACCGATGACGGCATGGTGATGCTGGCATCCGAAATGGGCGTGCTGCCCATTCCGCAAAACAAGATCGTGAAGAAATGGCGTTTGCAGCCGGGCAAGATGTTCCTCATCGACATGCAGGCTGGCCGCATCATCGACGACGCCGAGCTGAAGACACAGCTGGCCACCGCCAAGCCCTATCGCAAGTGGATCGAGCAGTCGCGCTACTTCCTGTCTGACCTGCCCGCTGCCAAGCCGTCCAAGAGCAAGCTCGCCGGCACCGCACTGCTCGATGTGCAGCAGGCGTTCGGCTACACGCAGGAAGATCTCAAATTCATCATGGCGCCGATGGCGTCTGCCGGTGAAGAGGCGACCGGCTCCATGGGCACCGATTCCGCCCTGCCGGTGCTGTCGAAGAAGAGCAAGGTTCTGTACAACTATTTCCAGCAGCTGTTCGCGCAGGTGACCAACCCGCCGATCGATCCGATCCGCGAAGAGATCGTGATGTCGCTGGCCTCGTTCATCGGTCCCAAGCCCAACCTGCTCGGCATCGACGAAACCAATCCGACGATGCGCCTGGAGGTGCACCAGCCGATACTGAGCCAGGACGACATGGATAGCCTGCTCAACCTGGAGAAATCCACCAAGGGTCGCTACAAGTCGCACGTGCTGGACATCACCTATGCGGTGAAGGAAAGCGCGGAGGGCAGCGAGACCGCCATCAGTGACTTGTGCATTACCGCTGAGCGCGCCGTGGCCCGTGGCTACAACGTGCTTATCCTGTCCGACCGCGCCGTCTCCGCTACCCGCGTCGCCATTCCGGCGCTGCTGGCCTGCGCGGCCGTGCACCATCACCTCGTGCGCGAAGGCCTGCGCACCAGCACCGGCCTGGTGGTCGACACCGGCTCCGCGCGCGAAGTGCACCACTTTGCCCTGCTTGCCGGTTACGGCGCAGAAGCCGTGTGCCCGTGGCTCGCATTCGACTCCATCACCAACATGGGCGACATGCTGCCCGCCGGCCTCGACCCCAAGGATGCCAAGAAGCGCTTCATCAAGGCCATCAACAAGGGCCTGCTGAAGGTGATGTCCAAGATGGGCATCTCCACCTATCAGTCCTACTGCGGCGCGCAGATCTTCGAAGCCATCGGCCTCAACGCCGACTTCGTCGAGAAATACTTCAGCGGCACCGCCACCCAGATCGAAGGCATCGGCCTGTTCGAAGTGGCCGAGGAAGCCGTGCGCACGCACCAGGCAGCCTTCGGCAATGACCCGGTGCTGGCCACCATGCTGGATGCGGGCGGTGAGTACGCCTATCGCGTGCGCGGCGAAGAGCACACCTGGACACCGGAATCCATCGCCAAGCTGCAGAACGCGACACGCGCCAACAACTTCAACACCTACAAGGAATACGCCAAGCTGATCAACGACCAGGCACTGCGCCAGATGACCCTGCGCGGCCTGTTCGAGCTGAAGCCGGCTGGTGCTGCAGTACCGCTGGCAGAAGTCGAGCCAGCCAAGGAAATCGTCAAGCGTTTCGCCACCGGTGCGATGTCGCTCGGCTCCATTTCCACCGAGGCACATACCACACTGGCAATTGCGATGAACCGCATCGGCGGCAAGTCCAACACCGGCGAAGGCGGTGAAGACGCCGGGCGCTTCAAGCCGCTCAAGGGCGGCGAGAAGCTGTCCGAGCTCATCGGCAAGGGCCGTATTGAAGTCGATCGCGTGATGCAGCCCGGCGACTCGCTGCGCTCCAGCATCAAGCAGGTGGCCTCCGGCCGTTTCGGTGTGACCGCGGAATACCTCGCCAACGCCGACCAGATCCAGATCAAGATGGCGCAGGGTGCGAAGCCAGGCGAAGGCGGCCAGCTGCCCGGCCACAAGGTGTCCGAATACATTGCCAAGCTGCGCTTCTCCGTGCCCGGCGTCGGCCTGATTTCGCCACCGCCGCACCACGACATCTACTCCATCGAGGACCTGGCGCAGCTGATCCACGACCTGAAGAACGCCAATCCGCGCGCTTCCATCTCGGTCAAACTGGTATCTGAAGTGGGCGTGGGCACCGTGGCTGCCGGCGTATCCAAGGCCAAGGCTGATCACATCGTGATCTCCGGCTTCGATGGCGGCACTGGCGCGAGCCCACTGTCCTCCATCAAGCACGCCGGTACGCCATGGGAGCTCGGCCTGGCCGAAGCCCAGCAGACCCTGGTGCTGAACCAGCTGCGCGGCCGTATCGCGCTGCAGGTGGACGGCCAGATGAAGACCGGCCGCGACGTGGTGATCGGCGCCCTGCTCGGCGCCGACGAATTCGGCTTCGCCACCGCACCGCTGGTGGTCGAGGGCTGCATCATGATGCGCAAGTGCCACCTCAACACCTGCCCGGTTGGCGTTGCCACCCAGGACCCCGCACTGCGCAAGAAATTCACCGGCCAGCCCGAGCACGTGGTCAACTACTTCTTCTTCGTGGCCGAAGAGGTGCGCGAACTGATGGCGCAGATGGGCATCCGCAAATTCGATGAGCTGATAGGCCGCAGCGACCTGCTCGACACCAAGCGTGGTATCGAACACTGGAAGGCTCAGGGCCTCGACTTCAGCAAGATCTTCCATCAGCCCAAGGTCGCTGCCAGCGTGGCACGCCGCCATGCGGAAGAACAGGATCACGAGCTGAACAAGGCGCTCGACAACAAGCTGATTGCGCAGGCTGCCAAGGCACTGGACAGCAAGCAGCCGGTGGTGATCGAAAGCGCTATTGCCAACGTCAACCGCACCGTCGGCACCACCCTGTCGCACGAAGTGGCACGTCGCTACGGCCAGGCGGGCCTGCCCGACGACACCATCACGGTGAAACTGACCGGCACCGCCGGCCAGAGCTTCGGCGCCTTCCTGGCGCGCGGCATCACCCTGGAGCTCACCGGTGAAGGCAACGACTACGTGGGCAAGGGCCTGTGCGGCGGCCGAATTGTCGTAATGCCTCCCAAGGAATGCAACATCGTGTCGGAAGAAAACATCATCGTCGGCAACACCGTCATGTACGGCGCCACCAGCGGCGAGTGCTACTTCCGCGGTGTGGCCGGCGAGCGTTTCGCCGTGCGTAACTCCGGTGCGGTCACCGTGGTCGAAGGCGTGGGTGACCATGGCTGCGAATACATGACCGGCGGCATGGTGGTGGTGCTGGGCCAGACCGGCCGCAACTTTGCGGCGGGCATGTCTGGCGGCGTGGCCTATGTGCTGGATGAAGACGGCAACTTCGAGAAGCGCTGCAACATGTCCATGGTGCAGTTGGAGGGCGTTCCAGAAGAAGCCGCCGCCAGCGAAACCGGCGAGGTCGACAGCAAGGGCCGCGTGCACTTTAATCACCTGAACAAGGCCGATGAGGCGGCGCTGCGCGGCAAGATCGAGAAGCACCTGCGCTACACCGGCAGTGCTCGCGCCAGGCAGATCCTCGACAACTGGTCGCAGTATCTGCCCAAGTTCGTGAAGGTAATGCCGACAGAATATCGCCGTGCGCTGCTGGAAATCGCAGCGGCACAAAAAGCCAAGGAGGCCGCATAAATGGGCAAACCAACCGGATTCATGGAGTTCCAGAGGCTGGACGAGGAATACGCGCCAGTCGAGAAACGCCTGAAGAATTACAGCGAGTTCATCCTGCACCTGACCGACGATCAGGCCAAGGTGCAGGGCGCACGCTGCATGGACTGCGGCATCCCGTTCTGCACCAGCGGCTGCCCGGTCAACAACATCATCCCGGACTGGAATGACCTGGTATACCGCGGCAACTGGAAACAGGCGCTGGACGTGCTGCATTCCACCAACAACTTCCCCGAGATGACTGGCCGCATATGCCCGGCGCCCTGCGAAGCAGCCTGCACGCTCAACATCAATGACGATGCGGTGGGCATCAAGTCCATCGAGCACGCCATCATCGACAAGGGCGGCGAAAACGGCTGGGTGGTGCCGCAGCCTGCCAAGAAGAAGACCGGCAAGAAAGTTGCCGTGGTTGGCTCTGGCCCCGCCGGCTTGGCCGCTGCCCAGCAGCTGGCGCGCGTCGGCCACAAGGTCACCGTGTTCGAGAAGAACGACAAGGTCGGCGGCCTGCTGCGCTATGGCATCCCCGACTTCAAACTGGACAAGCGCCTGATCGATTGGCGCATCGCCCAGCTCAAGGCCGAAGGCGTCGAGTTCAAGACCGGCGTGTTCGTCGGCAAGGACAAGCTCGACCCGCGCATCGCCAGCAACGCCAAGAAGACCATCTCCCCAGAAGAGCTGCAGAAGCAGTATGACGCAGTGATCCTGGCCGGTGGCGCCGAGACCCCGCGCGACCTGCCGGTGCCAGGTCGTGAATTGTCGGGCGTCCACTTCGCCCTGGAATTCCTCATCGGCCAGAACCGCGAAGTCGGCGGCGGCGCAAAGAATGCGATCAATGCAAAGGGCAAGCATGTGGTGGTGATCGGCGGCGGTGACACCGGCTCCGACTGCGTCGGCACCTCTAACCGTCACGGTGCGGCCTCCATCACGCAGTTCGAAGTGATGCCGCGTCCGCCCGAGCAGGAAGACAAGTCCCTCACCTGGCCCAACTGGCCGCTCAAGCTGCGCACTTCCAGCTCGCACGAAGAAGGCTGCTCGCGCGACTGGGCGGTGGCCACCAAGGAACTGATTGGCAAGGACGGCAAGGTCACCGCACTGCGCGCCGTGCGCGTCGAGTTCAGGGACGGCAAGATGGTCGAGATCCCCGGCAGCGAATTCGAGATCAAGGCCGACCTGGTGTTCCTCGCCATGGGCTTCGTCAGCCCCGAGCAGAAGGTGCTGGATGCCTTCGGTGTCGCCAAGGATGCGCGCGGCAACGCCAAGGCCAGTACCGACGGCGCCGGTTGCTACCAGACCAGCATTCCCAACGTGTTTGCCGCCGGCGACATGCGTCGCGGCCAATCGCTGGTGGTCTGGGCCATCCGCGAAGGGCGCCAGTGTGCACGGGAGGTCGATGCCTTCCTGATGGGCAGCTCGGTATTGCCGCGCTAAGCAGTTAACCCCGCCTCGCCACAGCCCGCGCTGTGGCGAAGTTTTTTGGACACAGCATGAACTTCAAAGTTAAGAACGATACCTTCCTGCGCGCACTGCTGCGCCAGCCTACCGAATACACACCGCTGTGGATGATGCGTCAGGCCGGTCGCTACCTGCCGGAATACTGCGCCACCCGCAAACGTGCCGGCAGCTTCCTCGACCTGTGCAAGAGCCCTGCAATGGCCACCGAGGTGACCCTGCAGCCGCTGGACCGTTTCCCGCTGGATGCCGCCATCCTGTTCTCCGACATCC
>DATDDN010000008.1:0-2381 GCA_036523795.1 Gallionellaceae bacterium
AAGGATTACGACGATCTGCCGGAATGCTGCGGGGCTAAGATGGAGCGCAAGTTGTCGGCTCCGCAGGTGATGCCGGACATCCAGCCTTATCGTTCTCAGGCCACTGGCGAATGGATCACCTCACGCTCGCACCACCGCAAGCACCTGAAGGCAAACGGCCTGATTGAGGTCGGAAACGAAAAGATGGAGCCGCCTAAACCGAAGAAATCGGACAGCCTCAAGAAAGAGTTGATCAAACATATTTACGGACACTGACACCGGGCAAGTCAGCGATAGCCACCTTCGGGTGGCTTTTTTATTGCCCATAACTGGAGAAATACCACATGGCAGAGGCAACCCTCCGCGATGCGCTGGAAAGTGCAATTGACGCGGCAGACGTAACGAGCAACGAGCCGCAAGGCGAAACGACCGCAACCACCGAGACCTTCGAGGCTTCGGAATCGCAGGAAAGCGCCCGTCAGCGCGACGAGCGCGGTCGATTCGCACGCAAGGAAGAGGAAGCCGCCAAAGCAGAACAGGCCGCTAGTGGTCTTGAACCACAGCCACAGGTAGAGACTCCGCGCCGCGAATCGCCTAAGTCGTGGAAGAAGGAACTAGCGGAGAAATACTGGAACAACATTGACCCTGAATTGCAGGAAGAGATCCTGCGCCGCGAGGAAGCGGTATCCCAGGGTTTTGAGCGCTACAAGGGCGACTCTCAGTACGCAAGCGAGCTTCGCAGCGTGCTCGAACCATATGGCGAATACTTTAACCAGTTGGGGGTGACGCCCACACACGCGCTATCCCACCTGATGAACACGGAATATCGGCTTCGCAACGGCTCCCCGTATGAGAAGACGCAGATGTTCCATGAGCTGGCTCGAAGCTATGGAGTTGATCTGGGGCAAGTCGCCCAGCAGCCCCATGATCCGAGCTTCCAATTGATGAACCGGCTCCAGCAACTTGAAAGCCAGCTCACCAATTACCAGGGCTACCAGCAGCAAGCCCAAGAAGAAAGGCTCCGAGGCGAAATTGAATCGTTTGCCAGCACGCACGAACACCTAGATGCGGTGCGAGACGATATGGCCCTGCTTCTCCAAGCGGGCAAAGCCCAAGACCTGCAATCCGCCTATGACGTGGCTATTCGCATGAATCCCGAATTGTTCAACACGATTCAGGAACGCGAGCGCCAGGCCAATGAGGCGAAACGCAGAGAGGACGCTGATCGTGCTGCCAAGGCTGCGAAAGCAGCCGCTGTTTCCGTCCGTGGTTCGCCAGCAGGCGCGACTGCCACACAGGTTCCTCCGGGAAGTTTGCGTGACGCGCTTGAGCGTGCTGTGGACGGGCGTATCTGAACCCATTTGAAAGGAACTGATCATGGCATTCGCCAATTCGTCCATCTCGGACATCATCGCAACGACCATCCAGAATCGTTCCGGCGCCCTCGCCGACAACGTGACGGCCAACAACGCACTGCTGTACAAACTGCGCGAGCGCGGCAACATCAAGCCGTTTAGTGGCGGTAACGTGATTTTGCAAGAGATCATGTACAACGACACCACCACCACGAACGCCAACAGCTACTCTGGCTACGAGACGATCAACATCCAGCAGAACAGCCCGATTTCGGCCGCTCAGTTCGCCATCAAGCAGTATGCTGCTGCGGTGACGGTCTCGGGTCTGGAAATGCTGCAGAACTCCGGCAAGGAACAGATCATTGACCTGCTGGAAGGCCGCATCCAGGTTGCTGAAGGCCAGCTTGAGAACAAGATCAACTACGATCTGTTTGGTGATGGCACCGGCAACGCCTCGAAGGCCATCGACGGTCTGGAAATCGCCATCGCGCCTGCAACCGGCACCACCTATGGCGGTATCTCTCGCACCACCTGGAGCTTCTGGGATAACGTGCGCTTCGATGCCACCACGGACGGCGGCGCTGCGGTCACTGCGGCAAATATCCAGGACTATATGAACCGCGTTGCTGTTCAACTGGTCCGGGGTACGGATCGCCCCGATCTGCTGGTTGCCGACAACACCTACTACCGCGCCTATCTGGACAGCATGCAGGCTATCCAGCGCGTGACCGATGAAAAGATGGCTGGTGCCGGTTTCACCAGCCTTAAGTATTTCGGCGCGGGCGGCTCGGCTGACGTGGTGCTGGGTGGTGGTTATGGCTCGACCGGCATCTCGGCCAACCGCATGTACTTCATTAACACCAAGTACCTCTTCTTCCGCCCCCACAAGGATCGCAACTTCGTTCCCATCGGCGGCGACCGCATGAGTGTGAACCAGGACGCCATCATCAAGATGATCGGCTGGGCTGGCAACCTGACGGGTTCGGCTGGTGGTCTTCAGGGCGTGCTGAAAGACTAATTAAGACCCGCTTAGGCGGGTTTTTTAAT
>DATDDN010000009.1:0-29681 GCA_036523795.1 Gallionellaceae bacterium
TTGCTGGATTTCCGCCACGCCCGGCGCCGGCAGGTGTTTGCCGGTGTTGAGGTAGTGCTCGATCTCGCGGAACAGCCAGGGGCGACCCTGCGCCGCACGGCCGATCATCACCGCATCGGCGCCGGTCTTGTCCAGCACGTACCGTGCTTTCTCGGGCGTGGTGATGTCGCCGTTGGCGATCAGCGGAATTTTGATCTCGGCCTTGACCGCGGCGATGGTGTCGTATTCGGCATCGCCGGTGTAAGCGCAGGCGCGGGTACGGCCGTGGATGGCCAGCGCCTGGATGCCGCTGGACTCGGCGATCTTCGCGATGCTGATGGCATTGCGGTGGGCCTTGTCCCAGCCGGTGCGCGTCTTCAGCGTGACCGGCACGTTCACCGCGCCCACCACCGCCTCCAGGATCTCGGCCACCAGCTTTTCGTTCTGCATCAGTGCCGAGCCGGCCATGACGTTGCAGATCTTCTTGGCCGGGCAGCCCATGTTGATGTCGATGATCTGCGCACCGTTGTCCACGTTGTACTTCGCTGCCTGGGCCAGCATCTTGGGATCGGCGCCGACGATCTGCACCGAGATCGGATCGACCTCCCCTTCGTGATTGGCGCGCCGCTTGGTCTTCTCAGAGCCGTATAACAGCGAGTTGGAGGCCACCATTTCGGACACCGCCATGCCCGCGCCCATGCTCTTGCACAACATGCGGAATGGCCGATCGGTCACACCCGCCATGGGTGCGACGATCAGGTTGTTCTTGAGCTTGTAGGGGCCGATTTGCATGTTGGATTCCGAAGGGGGAGCGATTATAAATGAAGCAGATGGGGCGTGCTAACACTCATTTGCGCGGGCGGCCCCGCAAGCGCTCACTGCCGGCAGTCGAAAGCGCTGTTTTATCCGCGCATTGCACCCGCTTGCACAGAATCAACCTCAGCTCGATGCAGGCTGCGTGCACCTTGACGGTGCATTTCGCCGGCGGTCTGGGCGGCAGGGCGCCTGTGCTATCATTCAGCAAATTCTTATTTGCACGTCCTTCATGGATTTCGATGTCCTCATCATCGGCGGCGGGCTGGTTGGTGCCAGTCTGGCCGCAGCGCTCAAGCCCAGCGGGCTGGAGATTGCCCTGCTCGAAGGGCAGGCCATGCCGAGCCGCCTCGACAACACACCCGGCGACTGGGACAGCCGCATCTACGCGATCACCCCTGGCAATGCCGCTTTCCTGCAGCAATGCGGCGCCTGGCAGCGCATGGACATGAGCCGCGTGCAGGCGGTGGAGCAGATGCGCGTATTCGGTGACGCCGATTCCGAGCTGGATTTCAGCGCTTATCAGATCGGCGCACCCGAGCTGACCTTCATCCTGGAAAACCGCCTGTTGCTGGATGCCCTGTGGCAGGAGCTGCGTGAACAGGACAACCTGACCCTGCTCAATCCGGCGCGTTGCACCGGCATCGAGTGGCACACCGATTCTGCCCGGGTACAGCTGGAAAACGGCCGCGAGCTGCGCGCCAGGCTGGTAGTGGGCGCTGACGGGCGCGACTCCTGGGTGCGCCGCCAGGCGGGCATCATGGCCTCGCCCACGCCCTATGAGCAGCACGGCGTGGTGGCCAACTTCACCACCGCAACGCCGCATCGCGGCACCGCCTTCCAGTGGTTCCAGCCGGACGGCATTCTCGCGCTGCTGCCATTGCCGCAACAGCGCGTGTCCATGGTGTGGTCGGTCAGCCCGCAGCGCTCGGCCGAGCTGGTGGCGCTGCCGGCGGAGGAACTGTGCGCGCAAGTGAGCGCCGCCTCACAGCACACACTGGGCGAGCTGCAACTGCTCACTCCCGCGGTCGGCTTCCCGCTGCGCGTGCTCAACCTGCAGCACATCACCGCCCCGCGCCTGGCGCTGGTGGGCGATGCCGCGCACAATGTGCACCCGCTTGCCGGCCAGGGCGTCAACCTGGGCTTCCGCGATGCGCGCGAACTTGCGCGGGTGCTGCTTGAGCGCGGCGCGCAGGGCGATTGCGGCGATGCCCGGTTGCTGCGCCGCTACGAGCGCGCACGCCGTGAGGACATCCTGTCGATGCAGCTCACCACCGACGCGCTGAAACACCTGTTCGTCAATCACAGCCCGGTGTTGCGCGTCGTGCGCAACCTGGGTCTGTCGCTGACCAACCGCATCACCCCCCTGAAACACCTGCTTGCGCGCCACGCGCTCATTTAACCTGACGGAACCCATCATGCTGAGAGCCCTTTTGTTATTGCTAGCCACTTCCATTTCCTGCGCCTATGCCGGCGAGGCCGACATCAAGGCTGCGCTGCAGAAGAAGCTGCCGCAGCTGGGGGAGATCACGCAGGTGAACAAGTCGCCCGTGCCGGGCCTGTATGAAGTGGTCACCCAGGATCACCTGTTCTATACCGACGAGCAGGGACAGTTCCTGATCGAAGGCGCAATCTACGACCTGAAGAGCATGCGCAACGTGACCGAAGCGCGCGCACGCCAGCTGTTTGCCATCGACTTCAACAAGCTGCCGCTCAATCTCGCGCTGAAGAAAGTGAAGGGCAAGGGCGAGCGCAAGCTGGCCATCTTTACCGACCCGAACTGCGGCTTCTGCCAGCGCCTGGAAAAAGAGCTGCTGAAGATCGACAACGTCACGCTGTACCTGTTCATGTACCCGATCTTCCAGGGCTCGGACGAGAAGGTGAAAGCGGTGTGGTGCAGCAAGGACCAGGTGAAGGCCTGGGATGACCTGATGCAGAAAGGCGTCATGCCTCCCCCCGGCAAGTGCAACACGCCCACCGAGAAAGTGCTGGCACTGGGCCGCCAGCTCAACGTGAACGGCACACCGGCGCTGGTGTTCTCTGATGGCACCATCAACCCCGGTTACCTGCCTGCGGAACAACTGGAAAAAGCCTTGAGTGAAGCTGCCAGCCACTAAGTCGATATTGGGGCAGAGCCCCACCCTGCAACTGGCCATGGCCGGGTCGGTTGCGCTGCATGCCTTGGTGCTGTTCGGACTGCCAGCGCCCGCTGCGGGCGCACATGCGCCGACCACCACGCTGGAAGCCAGGCTGGAGCCGGCTCCCCGCCATGAAGTGGCGGCCACGACGGCGCCAAGGGCAACGCCCACGACTATCGCCAGGGACAGCATTCCGGTCGATGCGCCGGCCATCCAGCCCACCGCTGCCCCGCCGCAAACGGTTGCGCAAGCCGATAGCGCCGCAAACGATACACCCGCCGCCAGTTCCAGCTACTTCGACGCCGCACAACTGGACGTGCCGCCGCACCTGCTGGGCGAGCTGCAGCAGGTCTACCCGGCGCGCGCCCGCGTCGCCGCAGTGGAGGGCTATGTCACCCTGGCCCTGCTGATCAACGAGCGCGGCGAGGTGGAGGACGTCAGCGTGGTGCGCGCACAGCCCGCCGGCTACTTTGAAGAAGCCGCCCTCAACATGCTGCGCAAGCAGCGCTTTTCCCCTCCCATCAAGCAGAACCGCGCCGTGAAGAGCCGTTGGCTCACCACCGTGCGTTACCGCCTGCAGAGCTAGCAGCGCCTCGAAGTCGAAGCCGGCGCGCGTTGCAGAACTGCAGTCCCCGAAGCCGGTCAAATCGTCAGTTATCTAGACCATTTGGCATATTGTCCGCATCCGCATTCCCTTGTTTAATGCCGCCGGGGCAAAGGGTTGCATTGCCGTATGCTTTTTTAGTACAATATTAGTAATTTCTAATATTTAATCGATTCGCAAGGAGTCACATTATGTTTATGAGCAACATCAAGGAGATTGACGCGCCCGAGCTGGCGCAATGGGTGACCGAGGCCGATCAGAAGGTGCGCGTACTCGACGTGCGCCAGATGAATGAAATCGCGGGCGGCACCGTGCCACGCGCGGAAGCCATGCCGCTGCACACCCTGCCCATCAAGTTCAGCGATCTGAGCCGTGAAGAGAAGCTGGTGCTGATCTGCCGCAGCGGTGCGCGCTCTGCCCAGGCCTGCATGTTCCTGCAACAGCAAGGGTTCGAGAACGTATACAACCTGCGCGGCGGCATGATCGGCTGGGTGCAAAGCGGTTTCGCGCCTGTAGCGCTGGCCTGATCCCACCGGCCTGTCCGGCTGTAACGGCCCGCCTGTATCCCAGGCGGGCCGTTTTGTTTTGACGCCTCAACAGGCTTGCCCAATGGGAGCGCGCAAGCACGGCAGCAATAACCCTTCTTTGATGCAGGTCAATTCATCCCCGCGATATCTCGCTAAGATGCCGCACCTTTAGCGCTTTATCAGACGCAACCCTGCAACGATGCACGCCTTTTGACCCACCCATCCGGCATGGACAAAGAAGAGAAATCATTGGCTATCAGCAAGCTGGTGTTCGAGCTGACGATCACCAGCAGCATCACCACCGATCTCGACGTCCTGCTGGAGCGCCTGTTTGCCATCCTGCGCGATTTTCACGACTTGCCGCTGGATCCGCGCGGCGCGGTGGTGCTGCTCAATCCGCGCGGGCGCTACTTTCAGGTGGCCCAGTTTGGCATGGAGCCCGCGTGGAAGGGCAATTTTCTGTGGCAACTGAGCGACAGGAAAAGCATACATCCCGGCAGCAGCATCAAGTCCAGCATCATGCAGGACGCGCACACGCCTGCGCAGAGCCGGCAATTGCTGCTGTTGCCCCTGCAGGTAGATCACCAGCTGGCCGGTTACACCGTGCTGTTTGCGCCGCTCACCTACCAGGCGTCGGCAACGCACCTGGACTTCCTGACAGATCTGGCACGCGCCCTTTCCAGCCTGGTGCAGCGCACCCTGTCACACGAAACACTGCGCATACGCGAGCTCGAACTGGAAGATGCGCGCGCCAACGCCATACGCAGCCTGGGTGTCGCTTCCGAATATCGCGACAACGAAACCGGCTGGCACATCATGCGCATGACCAACTTCGCCCTGGCCATCGGCAAAGCCATGGGGTTGTCCGCAGAGCAGCGCGAGCTGCTGTACATCGCGGCACCGATGCACGATGTCGGCAAGATCGGCATCGCCGATGCGGTGCTGCTCAAACCCGGCAAGCTGACGCCGGAAGAGTTCGAGATCATGAAGACGCACACCGAAATCGGCGTCACTATCCTCACCGGCAACGACACGCTGATTGCCGCGGCACGCGACATCGCCGGCGCACACCATGAACGCTGGGATGGCTCGGGTTATCCCAAAGGCCTGGCGGGAGAAGACATTCCCCTGCTGGCGCGCATTTGTGCGGTGGCCGATGTGTTCGATGCGCTGATCTCCAACCGGCCCTACAAGGAAGCCTGGGATGCGAAGCTGGCGTGCGACTGGGTGATTTCGCAGTCCGGCAAGCAATTCGATCCTGACGTCGTACACGCATTCGAAGCCGCCATTCCGGAAATCCTGCGCGTGCGCGAGCTGTATCGCGACGACATCATCGACCCCAGAAAACCGCTTGCCCTCCCGCCGCTGCCGCCGCGCGCGAACTCCTGGGTGAACTGGGATGATTCACTGAGCGTGGGCATAGACTCGATCGATGAACAGCACCACTACCTGATCGATCTCATCAACGACCTGTACGAAGTGATCAGCAACAAGAGCGGCGTGCGCGAGGTGGCCAGGCTGATCAAGGCCACCGATGCCTACGCCAGGGTGCACTTCCGCGCCGAGGAACAGATGATGGAGTATTACGGCTATCCCGGCATCAGGCAGCAGGTGCAGCAGCATCACTCATTTGAAGCCCGCATACGCGAGTTCTACCAGGAGCTGCACGACAACCCGCTGGTCGCGCAGTACGATGTGCTGGCCTATCTGCGCACCTGGCTGATACAGCACATCCTGGTCGAGGATGCCAAGCTGCGCACCCTGGTCACCATATAGCGAGCTGCGCGTTCGCCTCAATTCGGCTGTGGCACGCCACCCTTGGGATACAGCAGCCACATGCGCCCCTGCTGGCGCATCTTGCCTGCCTGCGCGGCCGCCGTCTCGCCGAACCCCCAGAAGAAATCTGCGCGCACCGCACCGCGGATGGCGCCGCCGGTGTCCTGTGCCAGCATCAGGCGATTGAGTGGCGCAGTGCTGTTGGGCAGCGTGGTGGAGAGAAACACCGGCGCGCCCAGCGGAATCGCGCGCGGGTCGACGGCAATGCTGTATTCGTTGGTGAGCGGCACCCCCAGCGCACCCACCGGAGAAGTCAGCGCCTCGGGCAACTCGCGGAAGAATACGTAACTGGGATTGAGCTCCAGCAGTGCAGGCAGCTTGTCCGGGTGAGATTCGCCCCAGGCGCGGATGCTCTGCATGGAAGTCTCCTCCAGCTTCATCTCGCCCATCTCGATCAGCTTGCGCCCGATCGACACATAGGGATAACCGTTCTGGTCGGCATAGCCCACTTTCACCAGTTGCCCGTCCGGCAGCTCGATGCGCCCCGAGCCCTGGATCTGCAGGAAGAACAGCTCCACCGCATTGTCCACCCAGAACAGCTCGCGCCCTTTCAGGCCGTTCACGCCGGCGTCGATCTCGGCGCGCTTGAAGTAAGGCAGCACGCGCTTGCCCTGTAGGCGGCCGCGCAGACGCTTGCCTTTCAGCTCGGGATAGGCATCGCCCAGGTCGATCTCCAGCATGTCATCCGGCGCGCCATACAGCGGGTAGCGGAAACGCTCGGTCCTGATGCGGCTGCCTTTCAGCAGCGGCTCGTAATAGCCGGTGATGATGCCCTGTTCGCTGCCGTCCGGATTGAGCACCTGGTAAGGCAACAGGCGCTCTTCAAAAAATACGCGCTGCGCGTTGCTGTCATTGCGGTTCACCTGTTCGGCTGCTGCACACACCGCCTGCCACTGCGGGCGCTTCTTGAGGGCGCGGCAGCTCTGCAGGAGGGCGGTCCAGGAGGGCGTCAGGTCCAGCTGCTGCCAGTCCGGCAATACGGTCCATTTGCTCGGCACATATTGCACCGACGGGGCAGGCGCACCATTCGCCGGCGGCGGGGTGATGCGTTGCGGGGTTTTACAGGCCGCCAGCAACACGCCGACCGCCAGCAACAACACGACTCTTTTCACTGCAAACATCAGGCTTCCTTCACCAATTCAATGCGGCGGAACCAGCCGCCGGCGAGTGCAGGCACATCGCTCGTCACGCGCAGCGCCGGCACTTCGGCCACAACATCCTCGAACACTACATCCAGGCGTGTCGCCATCTGTGCCACCAACGGGCTGAGACCGCGGCGCAACCAGGCGCGTTCGCCCTGACGCAGGAATTTATCGAACAGCAGTATCCTGCCGCCCGGCCGCAGCACGCGCGCCGCTTCAGCCAAGCAACGCTGCGGCTGCGGCACCACCGCTACGATCAGGTGCAGCACCACGCTGTCGAATTCGTCCGCCGCAAACGGCAGTGCCATGCTGTCGCCCTGCACCCAGTGCAAATCGAGGCCCTGCGCCCTGTCGCGCGAGCGCTGCAGCATGGCGCGCGTCAGGTCCAGCGCGGTGTATTGATGCTGCGCAGGCAGGTGGGGAAAATCCAGCCCGGTGCCGGCGCCGCTCAGCAGCACGCGCCCGGCCTGCTGCGGCAGCCGAGCCAGACTGTGCCTGCGCTGGCTTGCTGTGGCGCGCTGGATGAAGGCATCGTAGAACGGCGCGATGAAACGGTAGCTGGTTTGCAGGGACATCCGGGATAACCTGGCGAAATTACGGCGGGTCTACGTGACCGCGCTCAATTCAATGCAGCACGCGGGGCACACTGAGGACAAACTTGGGGATAGGCGCGTCAAACTTGGTGCCGTCTTCTGTCACCATCTGGTAGCTTCCGCTCATGGTGCCTACCGGCGTGGCCAGCACGGTGCCGCTGGTGTATTCGAAGCTCTGGCCGGGGCGCAGCACCGGCTGCTCGCCCACCACCCCCTGACCGCGCACTTCCTGCACATGGCTGTTGGAATCGGTGATGATCCAGTGGCGGCTGAGCAATTGCACCGTGGCATCACTGCTGTTGGTGATGGTGATGGTGTAGGAGAACACGTAGCGGTTATCAGCCTCGTCGGATTGCTCCGCCAAGTGCTTGACCAGCGCGACAATCCCGATCTGAGGTGTGGTGGCTTCATCCATTCCCGCATTTCACCGTATTTTTCCCTTTGTGGCAAGAACGGCGGGCAATCCCCGACAAACTGCACGGTTATGCCTCCGCTTTGGGGAAATGAGCGGTGCAGGAATTATCGGGTAGAATAGCCGTTTCAGAATTCAACCCCTTGATAAGGACTTACCATGGATTACCAGATCGCCCCCAGCATTCTTTCCGCCAACTTTGCCAAGCTCGGCGAAGAGGTCGACAACGTGCTCGCCTCCGGCGCTGACATCGTGCACTTCGACGTGATGGACAACCACTACGTGCCCAACCTGACCATCGGTCCCCTGGTATGCGAAGCGCTGCGCAAGCATGGCGTGACTGCCCCGATCGACGTGCACCTGATGGTGAAGCCGGTGGATCGCATCATCCCCGATTTCGCCAAGGCCGGCGCCACCTACATCACCTTCCACCCCGAGGCTTCCGAGCACATCGACCGCACCATCGGCCTGATCAAGGAAAGCGGCTGCAAGGCCGGCCTGGTATTCAACCCTGCCACTCCGCTGGACGTGCTGGAATACACCCTGCCCAAGCTGGACATGGTGCTGCTGATGTCGGTTAACCCCGGCTTCGGCGGCCAGAAGTTCATCCCCTACGTGCTGGACAAGGCACGCGCCGTGCGCAAGATGATCGATGCCGGCAAGTACAACTGCCGCCTGGAGATTGACGGTGGCGTCGGCCCGGCCAACATCCGCGAAGTGGCTGAGGCAGGCGTGGACACCTTTGTGGCAGGCTCTGCGGTGTTCGGCAAACACAACGCCAACGACAAGAACAAGTACAACACCGTCATCGCCGAAATGCGCGCGGAACTGGCCAAGGTCAAGAAGTAATGGCGTTCAGCAATTTTCCCCTGCCGGTCAAGGCGATCGTCATCGACCTCGACGGCACGCTGTTGCACACCGCACCCGAGCTGGCCGAATCGGCCAACCGCATGTTGCGCGACATGGGCCGTGCGCCGGTGTCGCAAGACCTGCTGATGAGCTACATCGGCAACGGCATCCACTGGCTGGTCAAGCGTGCCCTGACCGGCGACATGTATGCGGAGCCGGAGGCCGCGTTGTTCGACGAGGCGCTGCCGATTTTCGAGAAGCACTACACCGAACTGGCTTGCACCAGCAAACCTTTCCCGAATGTGGTGAAGGGCCTGGACGCGATGAAGGCGGCCGGATTCAGGCTGGGTTGCATCACCAACAAGGTGGAGCGCTACACCACCCCCATCCTGAAGAGTGCCGGGCTGGCGTCCTATTTCGAGATCGTGGTAGCCGGCGACACGCTGCCCGAGAAGAAGCCGCACCCGATGCCGCTGCTGCACTCGGCCAAATTCTTCGGCGTACCGATCGAGCAACTGCTGCTGGTGGGCGATTCGCTCAGCGATGCCCAGGCTGCCCGCGCCGCGGGTTGCCCCATCATCTGCGTGCCCTACGGTTACAATCACGGCGAGCCGGTGGAAACGCTCAAAGTGGATGCGGTCATCCCCGACCTGTCGGCGGTAACGCCACTGATCAAACTTGCCTGAACATGACACAGCAACTCCTGAAGAAAACCAGTTGGCGATGGTGAACGTGCTGCACGCAGCAGGACCCGTTCACTCATTGCCTTCATCTTTTTAGGAGTTGTCTATGTTGTCCCCGATTTCAAAATCCGAATTCGACGCGCTCGCGCAGCAAGGCTACAACCGCATTCCGCTGGTAGCCGAAACCTTTGCCGATCTCGACACGCCGCTGTCGCTCTACCTCAAGCTGGCCAACCAGCCTTATTCCTACCTGCTGGAGTCGGTGCAGGGCGGCGAGCGCTTCGGCCGCTACTCCTTCATCGGCCTGCCGGCCAGCACGCGCATCACGGTGCGCGGCCACCAGGTGACGCTGACGCAGCCTTCCGGCGACACCACGCAGGAGGTCGCCAATCCGCTGGATTTCGTGCGCGATTACCAGTCACAGTTCAGGGTGGCGCCGCTCACCGGCCTGCCGCGCTTCACCGGCGGGCTGGCCGGCTATTTCGGCTACGACACGGTACGCTACATCGAGCCCAAGCTGGCCAAGGCACAGAAGAAAGACGTGCTCGGTACGCCCGACATCCTGCTGATGCTGACCGAACAGCTGGCGGTGGTGGACAACCTGTCCGGCAAGCTGACTTTCGTGGTGTATGCCGACCCGGCCCAGCCCAATGCCTACCAGCATGCGCTGAAGCAGCTCGACTCGCTGCAGCGCACCTTGCGCCAGCCGGTGAAGATCCCCGATGCGCCCGCCTTCCCCAAACATGAGGCGCATTCCGAATTCGGCGAGGAGGCGTTCAAGGCTGCGGTGGAAAAATCCAAGCGCTACATCTTTGACGGCGACATCATGCAGGTGGTGCTGTCGCAGCGCATGGTGCAGCCCTTCCCCGGCTCGCCGCTGTCGCTGTATCGCGCGCTGCGCAGCGTCAACCCCTCGCCCTACATGTTTTACTACGACATGGGTGACCACCACGTGGTGGGTGCCTCGCCGGAAATCCTGGTGCGGCTGGAAGGCAAAAACGTCACCGTGCGCCCCATCGCCGGCACCCGCCCGCGCGGCAAGACCGCGGAGCAGGACGCCGATCTGGCCGAGGAATTGCTGGCCGATCCGAAAGAGCTGGCCGAGCACCTGATGCTGATCGACCTGGGCCGCAACGACATCGGCCGCGTGGCCGAGCGTGGCAGCGTGCGCCTCACCGACAAGATGGTGATCGAGCGCTATTCGCACGTGATGCATATCGTGTCCAACGTCGAGGCCAAACTGAAGCCGGGCGTGCACGCCATGGACGTGCTCAAGGCCACCTTCCCCGCCGGCACCGTGAGCGGCGCCGCCAAGGTGCGCGCGATGGAGATCATCGACGAGCTGGAGTCCAGCAAGCGCGGCATCTACGCGGGTGCGGTGGGCTACCTCGGCTTCAACGGCGACATGGACCTGGCCATCGCGCTGCGCACCGCGGTGGTGAAGAACAACACGCTGTTTGTCCAGGCAGGCGCCGGCATCGTGGCCGACTCGGTGCCGGCCAGCGAGTGGACCGAGACACAGAACAAGGCGCGCGCCGTGCTGCGCGCGGCAGAAATGGTGCTGGATGGCCTCGACGCCAAAGTACATAAATAAGGGGCGACGACCATGCTATTGATGATCGACAACTACGATTCCTTCACCTACAACCTGGTGCAATACTTCGCCGAGCTCGGCGCCGATGTGGCCGTGTTCCGCAACGACGAGATCACGCTGGAGCAGATCGAAGCGCTCAAGCCGCAGCATCTGGTGGTTTCGCCCGGACCGTGCACGCCCACCGAAGCCGGCATCTCGGTGCCGGCGATCCAGCACTTCGCCGGCAAGATTCCGCTGCTCGGCGTGTGCCTGGGCCACCAGAGCATCGGCCAGGCCTTTGGCGGCAAGATCATTCACGCCAAGACGCTGATGCACGGCAAGACCTCGCCCATCCACCACCACGGCAACAGCGTATTCACCGGCCTGCCCAGCCCGTTCACCGCCACCCGTTACCACTCGCTGGTGATCGAGCGCGAGACCATGCCGGATTGCCTGGAAGTCACCGCCTGGACCGACGACGGCGAGATCATGGGCGTGCGCCACAAGACGCTGCCGGTGCACGGCGTGCAGTTCCATCCTGAGTCCATCCTGACCGAGCACGGCCACGATATGCTGAAGAATTTCCTGGAGGGTAAGCCATGAAGCCGCAAGACGCACTCAAGCGCATCATCGAACACCGCGAAATTTTCCACGACGAAATGGTCTCGCTGATGCAGCAGATCATGAGCGGTGAAGTGTCGCCGGTGATGATCGCCGCCATCATCACCGGACTGCGCGTGAAGAAGGAAACCATAGGCGAGATCTCCGGTGCGGCCAAGGTAATGCGCGACCTCTCCACCAAGGTGGCGATACACGATGACGGCACTCTGGTCGATACCTGCGGCACCGGCGGCGACGGCGCGCACAGCTTCAACGTATCCACCGCCGCGGCGTTTGTCGCCGCGGCAGCCGGTGCAAAAATTGCCAAGCATGGCGGGCGCTCGGTGTCGTCCAAGTCGGGCAGCGCGGATGTGCTGGAAGCGCTGGGCATCAACATCAACCTGACACCGGAACAGGCCGCGAAATGCATCAACGAGGTCGGCTTCGGCTTCATGTTCGCCCCCAACTACCACAGCGCCATGAAGCATGCCGCGCCGGTGCGCAAGGAGCTGGGCGTGCGCACCCTGTTCAACATCCTCGGTCCCCTGACCAACCCGGCCGGCGCCAGACAGCAGCTGATGGGCGTGTTCCACCCCGACCTGGTCGGTATCCAGGCGCGCGTGCTGCAGCGTCTGGGCAGCAAGCGCGTGCTGGTGGTGCACGGCGAAGACGGCATGGACGAGATCACCATCAGCGGCAACACCCTGGTGGCCGAGCTCAAGGATGGCGTCGTCACCGAATACATCGTGCATCCCAGCCAGTTCGGCCTGTCTACTGCCACCCAGCAGGAAATCAGCGTGGACAGCGTGCAGGCCTCGCGCGACATGCTGCTGGATGTGCTGGACAACCGGCCCGGCGCGGCGCGCGACATCGTGCTGATGAATGCGGGCGCTGCGATCTACCTGGCCGGCATGGCCGACACGCTGCCGCATGGCGTGACGAAGGCGGCAGAGATCATCGCCAGCGGTGCGGCGAAGAACAAGCTGGAGCAGCTGATCCACATCAGCAACGCGGCTTAGGTTTGGCGCCACGCGGGTGGAAGCTCAGTCATGAATCATCAGCTCCTGCAAAGCGCTTGACCTGGCATAGACCATGAAATCGGTTCTGGAGATCAAATCAATATGGGAAGACGCTGACCTCTTCGAGGTAAGAGTGTTTGCCTCGAATGGGCGTTTTTCTGGCACTGCAGATTGTTATACGCAGCGCGATGAGATGGCGAACCTTGCCAAGCTTATAGAAGGCTTTCCGCGAACCTTGGACCAGAAGGTTAACTTCACGACTGGAGAAAGTGACACTTTCTCCTATTTCTCAATTAATCTGAGTTGCGTCGACGGATCTGGGCATGTGAGGGCAAGGATAAAAGTGGCAAATAACGTCACATACTCAAATGCGCCAGCAGAATGTGATCTAGCGGAGTTCGATATGAACCTGGAACCAGTGGCTATCGACAACTTTTCCGCGACCCTAAAAATACTTGCGGCAGCGGAACTCAAACAAGCGAGGGCTATATTGGAGGGGAAGGTATAGCTAAGTTGGTTGGGCAAGAACGCTCAAGGCGTGTTGAGTCCTCGGTGTCCACTTTCCTGCAGCGCTGCGGTTGAAACCGCAGCGCCAACCGGTTACTTGTAAGCCTCATTCAAACTTCCTTCAGCGTATCCGCCACCGTCGCGTAACGCAGCTTCACCTTTAGCTCCTGCTTCATGCGGCGGTTGGTCAACTGCCGCGATTCATTCATGAACGAAAGCAGCGCCGGTGACAACACGCTTTGCGCGTCGATGCGCGCGATGCGTGGCGGCCGTGGCAGGCCGCAGGCATCCGCCACCGCATCGAAGTAATCCCCCATCTTCAGCTTGCTGTCGTCCACGGTGTGGTACACGCGGTTGGCCTTGCCGTGCTGCATCGCGGCTATCACGCAACGCGCCAGGTCGTCGGCGTGGATGTGGTTGGTGTAGCCGTCTTCCGCCGCCACGATGGCCGGGGTGCCTTTCTCCAGTCGCTGCAGCGGCAGGCGGTCGCCGGCGTAGATGCCGGGCACGCGCAGTATGCTGGCGTGAACGCCGTTGCGCACGGCCCAGCGCCGGATCTGCTGTTCTGCATCGAGACGGCGTTTCGCGCGATCGTTGTGCGGATGGGCGGGGCGCGTTTCGCTCACCATTGCGCCGGCGCAATCGCCGTACACACCGCTGGTGCTGACATACACCAGGCGCTGCGGCTGGCAGCGCGCGAATTCCGAGCGCGGATGCGCCAGCGCGGCCAGCAGGTGGCGGGTGCGTGTGTCATGTTCGCCTTCACCGGGAGGGGGGGCGAGGTGCAGCACGGTGTGCGCCAGGCCGTGCAGCTGGCGCAGGCTGCGCGGCTCGTCCAGGTCGCCCCACAGCGGCACCATGCCGACCTCGCGCAAGGCCTCGAAACGCGCGGGATTGCGCACCAGGCCGAACAGGCGGTAGCGCGCGCGCAACAACGGCGCCACGCGCAGCGCAATGTCCCCACATCCCACAATGAGAATACGTTTCATTCCGCGATTATGCGTTAAAATTAATCTTTTCGCGTACGCAGACAAGATTCTTCATCATGGCATTTACCACCACCATATTACCCAGCGGGCACAGCTATCCGGTTGAGCCCGACGAAACCATCCTCGAGGCAGGATTGCGCCATGGCTATACGCTGCCCTACAGCTGCCGCGACGGCGTGTGCGGCGCCTGCAAGGGCAAGGTGCTGCAGGGCGAAGTGGACCACGGCAAGTCCGGCAGCGCGCTGAGCGAGGACGAAAAAATGCTGGGCATGGCCCTGTTCTGCTGCGCCAAGCCGAAGTCCGATCTGGTCATCGAGTGCCGCGAGGTGAGGACGCTGAACGACATCCCGGTGCGCACCCTGCCCACGCGCGTGCACAAGATGGACAAGCTGGCCGAGGACGTGATGGTCATCTACCTCAAGCTGCCGGCCAACGAGCGCCTGCAGTTCCTCGCCGGCCAATACATCGACATCCTGCAGAAGGAAGGCAAGCCGCGCGCCTTCTCGCTGGCCAATGCGCCGCACGCCGACGAGCTGCTCGAGCTGCACATCCGCAACATCACCGGCGGCAGCTTCACCCATCATGTGTTCAACGAGATGAAAGAGCGCGACATCCTGCGCATCAAGGGCCCGCTGGGCACCTTCTTCCTGCGCGAGGACAGCGACAAGCCCATCATCTTCGTCGCCAGCGGCACCGGCTTCGCGCCGATCAAGGCCATCATCGAGCACGCGCTGCAGATCGGCGTCACCCGCCCCATGCACTTCTACTGGGGCGCGCGCACCCTGGCCGACCTGTACATGCTGGACAAGGCGAAGGAATGGGAGAAGCGTGGCGTGAAATTCACCCCGGTGCTGTCCGATGCGCTGCCGTCCGACAACTGGAACGGCCGCACCGGCTTCGTGCACCTGGCCGTGATGGAAGACTACGCCGACCTCTCCGGCTACCAGGTATATGCCTGCGGCGCACCGGTGGTGGTGGAAGCCGCGCATCGCGACTACACCACGCAGCGCAAGCTCCCCAACGAGGAGTTCTTCTCCGACGCTTTCACGTTCACGCCGAAGAGCTGACACGCATCAGCTCTGCTGCAATGCAAAAGGGCAGTGCCGATGGCACTGCCCTTTTGCATTAGAGTATCCTCACCTCAGCCGACGCAAATATCGCGACAGAAATCGTAGCGAGCGGGGCGGCATCGGGGAAGCCCGGAGCACAGCCACCGGAATGTACACGAAGTACATGAGGATGGCGCGCACCGCGCTTCCCCGATGCCGCCCCGCGCAGTAGATTTATACGCGATATTTTACTCGCACTGGCCCAGCTCCATGGCCTTGTGGAAGTTGGTCGAGGCCAGCTCATGCTGCCCCTGCTTGTCCGCAAGCTGTGCCAGCGCGGCATAGGCAGCGCGGCTGGGTGCCAGGCCGTTGCTGGCATCGAGGTAGCTTTGCGCCTTGCCCCACAAGCCCTTGTGCAGGCACAGCTTGCCCAGCGCGAGCAGCAGGCCGGCATCATGCGTGTGCTGCTTGAGCCACTCCTCCGCCTGCTCGATCTGCGCCGTCGTGGCCTCGCCCTCGCAGTCTCCATACAGCGTCACCAGCTCGCTGTCCCATTGCGCATTCAGGCTGTCCGCCAGGATCTGGCCGGCCTCGCGACAATCCTTCAGCCTGATGAACGCGCGCGCCGCCAGCGCGGCCACCTTGGTGCGTCGCTTGTACTCTGCCGGCACGCGCTTCCACAACTGGTGCAGGGACATCAGGTCGTGCGTCTGCGCGCCCAGCAGCTCCAGCCAGGCCTGCTGGCGCAATTGCGCGGCCAGGGTCTTGTCGATGGCGGAACGCTTCTCCAGCTGATTCAGCACTTCCAGCGACGCCTCCCAGTTGCGCGCCTGCTGCTGCGCCTTCAGTTCCAGCTGCAGTGCGCCCACATGCTTGCGCAGACTGGACTCGCCCATTTCCTTCAGGGTGTTGAGCGCCGACTGCGGCTGCTTCTGGTCGAGCATGAATTCGGTCTGCGCCATCAGGCGCATGGTGGCGTCGCCCACCGACTTGCCCGCCGCGCCGGCCAGGTAGGCATCGCGCTTGGCGAATTCGCGCAGCTCATGCGCTGCGCGCGCCGCGATGATGTGATTAAGGCCGGACTTTTCACCCAGCTCGATCGCCCTCACCGCGGCCTTCTCCGCCATGGCGTAACGTCCCTCGAAGAAGGCATTGAGCGCTTCCATCATCGCGGTGCGCCCCTTGCTGCGGGCGCGCTCCTCGCGGAAGCTGCGTACCTGTTGCGGCAGGCGCAGCGCCGACAGGAACAGGCGCACGGCGAAATAGCCCAGCGCGAACACGCCCACCGTAGCGAGAGCGAACAGGGTCAGCGACATCTCCAGGCGATAGGGAGGATAGACCAGGGTGACGTAGCCCGGGTTATGTGACGCCATGGTCAGCGCAACCGCCGCGGCAAACAGGGCAAGCAGCCAAAGCAGTGTTTTCATCGTACGCTCCTTTCGTGCGCCGTGCGATAGTGCCGCACAGCCTCCAGGGTGGCGCTGATGTCAGGCAATTGGATGCTGATGCTGGCGGCATTCAGCTTCTGCAGGTTGGTCATGAACTGTGCGCCGGCAGCGGATTTCGGGTCGAAATAGGTACGCACCCAGTCTTGCGCGGTCTTCACGTCGCGCTTGAAGCTGATCTCGTCGCGCGCCAGCAGCGCCAGGCGGGCCGAGAGCAGGCGCAGCTTGAGGTTCTCGCGCAGGAAGAAGGTCTGGTTGGGCGACAACAGCGGCAGCTCGGTCTTCTCCGTGTTCTCGATGCGCACCATCTGTCTGGCCTCCTGCCAGATCTCCTGCCAGAAGCGCTGCCAGCCGGACTGTGCGGGTGCGGCGGCAGGCGCCTTGTCAGCAGCGGTGCTGTGCACGTCCTGCGCCAGCGGCAGCGTTTCCACGCTGCCAACCAGGCTGTCCAGGCGCGCGTTAATGCCGCTCACGTCCACGCCGGGCAGCACGCGCAGGCGTTCGATGTCATGCTGGATCCCCTTGCGCAGACCGTCCAGGGCAGGACGATTGGAGCGCTGCAAGCGGCTGTCGGCCTGCTGCAAGGCGATCAGCGCGGCCTTCACGTTGGCCGACAGCTGCAGCTGCTGGCCGGCGGTCAGCAGCAACTGCTCCACCTCGGCCAGCACCATCTGGTCGCGGCTGCTGGACATATCCTGGTACAGGTTTTCCAGCGCAGCGCGCTGGTTCTGCGTTTCGGCAAACTTGCTTTCCAGCAGGCTGAGCTTGCCGCCCAGCTCGCGCACCTGCTCCTGGCTCTGCAGCGCCAGCGTCTGGTTGGCCTTGTTGCTGCCGTCGATTTCGGCCAGGCGCTGCGCCAGCAGCTGCTGCATCTGGCCCAGCTGGCGCTGCATGTCGAACCATTGCCACAGGAAGATCACCACCAGCACCACCAGCGTGAGCTGGGTCAGGTTCATGTGCGCGATGACGCCGGCGATCGGATGCGCCGCGCGCGGCCTGGCCGGCGCGGGCTGGCCGCTGGAAGAGGGTGTGGTGTTGGATGGTTCGCTCATGACTGTGATCCCGATGATTGCGCACGCTGAGTTGCCCATGTTACCAGCCCCGCCAGCAGCCCGTCATCTGCACCGGCGGTAGCGATCACCTGATGCCAGCCCAGTTTGCGGGCGGCCTCCGCAATTTTCGGATGCGGCACGAACAGCGGCAGCCCGGCCAAGCGTGCCTGCCCGGCCGGCCCCAGCATCTCGTTCAGGTAGCCCAGCGCCTCGCTGCTGCTGGCGGTGAGCGCATCCAGCCGCTGCTGCAACAACACACAAGCATCCTGCTGCGGCTTGCTGCGCTGGTAGCAGGCGGCATACTCCACCTGCGCCCCGCGCGCCTTCAGCGACTCGCCCAGCAGCTCGCGCCCGCTCTCGCCGCGGAAGATCTGCACGCGCCAGCCCTGCACCGCCTGCAGCTCGGGCAACGCCAGCAAGGCCTCGCTGTCGAACTGGCCGTGCGGCTCCAGCACCTCGCTCACCCCCAGCTCGCGCAACACCTTGCTGCTGCCCGGCCCCACGCTGGCGATACGCAGGCCGGCCGGCAGCGGGCCAGCCGCCAAGATGGCTTGCATGCCGTGGCGCGCCGCATTGGGGCTGATGAAAATGGCCAAGTCGTAGTCGGCCAGTTGCGCCACCTGCGCGCGCAACGCCGGGCTGTCGCTGAGCGACGTGATCTCCAGCAGCGGAAAAATCAGCGGCTGCCCGCCCAGCGCTTCGATGCGCTGCGCAAGTACAGCCGCCTGCTCGCGCGGGCGGGTGACGAGGATGGTGAGGCCGGAGAGGGGTGAGGCTGAGTTCATTGCGGGATGTGGTCAGGGCTGCGTGCGCTCATTAACTGATCGCTCAAATACGATAAAAGTCTCAGCTTCAACAGGCAAAATATTGGTCACGGGTCTGTTGCCTGCGCAGCCACGTTCTCTGGCGTTCAGCTTATTGACAGATTTCGTTGCAAAGCCACCGACACCCACGATTTTTGTGTGGTAACCGCGTTCACTGAAGACAGCCTCAATATTCTGAAGCAACCCCGCCTTACGAATGAACTCGCCCACTTCACGCGCCAGCTCTTGGTTGGGGAGTTGCTCCTTATAGAAGCGCGGTTTCTTTCCAAGCTTTTTCGAAAGCTCCTCCCATTCTGCTGAGCGCGCTGCATATCGAATGAGATCACAGTCAAAGGGCATTGCAGCCATACGTCCTATCCAGATGTACCGATCCTGAAAAAATACCGGATGTTCGAATACCTTATTGAAGATCGCCTTGAGCAGCTCGGTTTCCTCACCGGAACTCACTGCATCACCACAATACTCCTGCAACAAAGACAGCTCCTGCTCTTCCTGAACATTGGCCGATGGCATCCTGTGTTTGGCTCTGGCGGTAAAGAATATCTTGCAGCCGCCCTCCTCCAATCTGAATTGGAATTCGCCTTCCAAGACGCCTGGTTCAACAAGCACACCTGACGACAGTCCGGCAAGACGATCCGCTCTACTACCACTAGTCTGCTGATCAATGATGGCAGACTCGATCGAGCGCTCAGCTCCTGCCTGCGCATCCACCACCCCCAGCAACACGCCCAGCAGCATAACCGCAATGCGTTTCATCGCCCTCTCCCCCTGGATTGCATGACCGACGCAACCAACCCCAATTGATAGGGCGATCTATTGGGGCTCGTTCATCCTTCGACAAGCTCAGGAAGAACGTGCCCCAACACTGCTTCGCGCAGCATTCTTACTGTGCCAGCGCCGCCAGAATCTCGCCCGCGCCCTGCTTGAGCAGTTCCTGCGCCACGGCGTTGCCCAGCGCCTCGGGGTCGTTCAGGCTGCCGCTCTGTTCGGCACGCAGCATGCGCTTGCCGTCCGGGCTGGCGACGAAGCCGCGCATGCGCAGGGTGTTATTGCCTTGCACTTCGGCGAAGCCGCCCAGTGGCACCTGGCAGCTGCCGGCCAGGGCGCGGCTCATGGCGCGCTCGGCCAGCACGCAGGCGGCGGTGTCGGGGTGGTGGATGGGTTGCAGCAGAGCGGCCAGGTCGGCACGGTCGGCGCGGCATTCGATGCCCAGGGCCCCTTGCCCCACGGCAGGCAGGCTGTCGTCGCTGCTGATCAGGGCGCGGATGCGCTCGCCCAGGCCGAGGCGCTTGAGGCCGGCGGCGGCGAGGATGATGGCGGCGTACTGGCCCTCATCCAGCTTGCGCAGGCGGGTCTGCACGTTGCCGCGCAGCGGCTCGATCTTGAGCTGGGGGAAACGGGCGCGCAGCTGGCTTTCGCGGCGCAGGCTGGAAGTGCCCACTACGCTGCCGGGGGGCAGGGCTTCCAGGTTGGCGAAATCATTGGAAACGAAGGCGTCGCGCGGGTCTTCGCGTTCGCCGATGCAGGCCAGCATGAAGCCCTCGGGCAGGTGCATGGGCACGTCCTTGAGGGAATGCACGGCGATGTCGGCGCGGCCTTCCTCCAGCGCGACCTCGAGTTCCTTCACGAACAGGCCCTTGCCGCCGATCTTGGACAGGGTGACGTTGAGGATCTGGTCGCCCTGGGTGGTCATGCCCAGAATACTCACGTCGGTTTCCGGGTATAATGCGCGCAGTCGGTCCCGGATATGTTCTGCCTGCCACATTGCCAACGCGCTCTCGCGCGATGCGATGACCAGTTTTGCGGGGGCGGGTTGCTTCTGGGATGCCTGTTTCATTGATTTTCCTGAGTGTCTGTTTTGATGATGCTGTGCGCCGCATTTTAGCATGAGCGCTAAGGTGCCGCGTCGCTGCGCTTTGTTGTCGAGATTAATGCCATGAACCTGCTTTCCGCCCCGCCAGACCTTTCCAGCAAGGACGTCCCCCTGCGCGACGACATTCGCCTGCTCGGCCGCATTCTGGGTGACACCCTGCGCGAACAGGAAGGCGACGCCACCTACGAGCTGATCGAGAACGTGCGCCGCGCTGCGGTGCGCTTCCGCAAGTCGCAGGACGACCGCGACCGCGAGCTGCTGGAGCAGGTGCTCGACTCGCTGTCGCCCAGCGACACGCTGTCGGTGGTGCGCGCATTCAGCTTCTTCTCGCAACTGTCCAACATCGCCGAAGACCTGCACCACAACCGTCGCCGCCGCGCCCACCTCAAGGCCGGCTCGCCACCGCAGGAAGGCAGCCTGCAGCTGGCGCTGGAGCGCATGGAAGAAAAGCATGTCACACCCGCTGCGCTGCAGGCCTTCTTCGACAAGGCGCTGATTTCGCCGGTGCTCACCGCGCACCCCACCGAGGTGCAGCGCAAGAGCATCCTGGATTGCCAGCTGATCATCTCCAGCCTGCTGTCCGAGCGTGACCGCATCGAGATGACGCCGGACGAGCTGGCCGACAACGAGGAGGCGTTGCGCCGCTTCGTGCTGATCCTGTGGCATACGCGCATGCTGCGCACGGCCAAGCTGACCGTGCCTGACGAGATCAAGAACGGCCTGTCGTTCTACAACTACACCTTCCTCAGTGAAATCCCCAAGATCTACGCCGGCCTGGAAAAGCAGGTCGAGGCGCGCTTCGGCCAGCGCCTGCACATCCCGCCGTTCCTGCGCGTGGGCAGCTGGATCGGCGGCGACCGCGACGGCAACCCCTTCGTCACCCACAAGGTGATGCTGGATGCCGCCAAGCGCCACTCCGCCACCGCACTGGAATACTACCTGCAGGAAACCCATCTGCTCGGCCGTCGCCTCAGCCTGTCCACCCGCATGGTCAAGGTCAGCGATGAGCTCGCAGCCTTCGCCGCGCATTCGCCGGACAAGGCGGTGAGCCGCGAAGACGAGCCCTATCGCCGTGCGCTGATCGCCATCTATGCGCGCCTGGTGGCCACCGCGGAGAACATGGGCCACCGCGTGGAGCATCTGCACCCGGTCAGCCACGACGTGAAGCCGTACGCCAATGCACAGGAATTCATTGCCGAGCTGGACATCCTGATCGACTCGCTGGAATTCCACGGCGCCACCTACCTGTCCCGTGGCCGTCTCGCCTACCTGCGCCGCGCCGCGGAAGTGTTCGGCTTCCATCTGGCGCCGCTGGACATGCGCCAGCACAGCGCCATCCACCAGCAGACGGTGAGCGAGCTGCTGGCGCAGGGCGGCGTTGCCGATTACAACGAGATGGACGAACAGGCACGGCGCAAGGCGCTGGTGCACGCGCTACAGGAAGCCGAACCGCTGGCCGCCGACCTAGACAAGTTTTCCGAGCTGGCACAGGGCGAACTGCGCCTGATGCATGCCGCCGCGGAGATCCACGGCCACTTCGGCCGCGCCGCGCTGCCCAACTACATCATCTCCAAGACCGATGACGTGAGCGACCTGCTCGAAGTGGCGCTGATGGTGCAGCAGGCCGGCCTGCTGGAAAGCGGCAAGCAGCCGCAGCTGCATGTCAACATCATCCCGCTGTTCGAGACCATCGGCGACCTGCGCGGCTGCGGCCCGATCATGGACGCGCTATTCTCCATCCCGTTCTACCGCCAGCTGCTGAAGAGTCGCGGCGACACCCAGGAGGTGATGCTGGGCTATTCCGACAGCAACAAGGACGGCGGCTACCTCACCGCCAACTGGGAGCTGTACAAGGCCGAGGTGGAGCTGGTGAAGGTGTTCGCCAAACACGGCATCGAGCTGCGCCTGTTCCATGGCCGCGGCGGCACCGTGGGCCGTGGCGGCGGCCCCAGCTACCAGGCCATTCTGGCGCAGCCGCCGGGCAGCGTGAATGCGCAGATCCGCATTACCGAGCAGGGCGAGGTGATTTCGAGCAAGTATTCCGATCCGGAGATCGGCCGCCGCAACCTGGAGATCCTGATCGCCGCCACCATGGAGGCGACGCTGGTGCACCACCACGGCGATGACAGCACCATGCCGGAATTCCACCGCATCATGGAGGTGCTCAGCGTGGATGCCTTCGCCGCCTACCGCAAGCTGGTGTACGAGACTCCGGGCTTCACCGACTACTTCTTCGCCTCCACGCCGATCCGCGAAATCGCCGAACTCAACATCGGCAGCCGCCCCTCGTCACGCAAGGCGTCGAACAATATCGAAGACCTGCGCGCAATTCCCTGGGTGTTCAGCTGGAGCCTGACACGCGCCATCCTGCCGGGCTGGTACGGCTTCGGCAGCGCGGTCAAGCAGCTGATCGACAAAGAAGGCGAAGCCGCGCTGGCGCAGTTGCGCGATATGTACGAGAACTGGGCGTTCTTCCGCGGCCTGCTGTCCAACATGGACATGGTGCTGTCCAAGACCGACATGGGCATCGCCTCGCGCTATGCCGAGCTGGTGCCGGATGCAGAACTGCGCAACAAGATCTTCGGCGAAATCGAGGCAGAGTGGAACCGCACCGTGGAGATGCTGTTTGCCATCACCGGCGCCAGCACGCTGCTGCAGGACAACCCGACGCTGGCACGCAGCCTCACCAATCGCACGCCTTACATCGACCCGCTCAACCACCTGCAGGTTGGCCTGCTGCAGCGCCACCGCGCCGGTGACAACGACGAGAAGGTGAAGCGTGCCATCCACCTGACCATCAACGGCATCGCCGCCGGCCTGCGCAACAGCGGCTAGCCAACTGCCTAGCCCGCCAGCGGCGGGCTGGCTCTCCAGAAGGCAAGCCCCCGTCAGACTTCCCGCCCATGTGTGTCAATCCCGGAATGCCGGGCACACGCAGACTCGCGTTCGCCTCCTGCAATCCGTCCTTGGGCTTGACTCAAGACTCCCAAGCCGGCGTTGTCTGCGCATTTCACCCATACGCGTCCTTTAAGCGGCCTGATCTCGCGTTTCAGCCCGCTCAACTTTCCTCTTGCATAAATTTAAAAACGAGAAATATAATCAATCGAACAGCTGATCATATGAACAGCTGTTCGATTGATTATAAAACTTGCGACCGTCTGGAGGAATTCCATGAAAAAGCTATTTTTTATCAGCACGATACTAGCAGGCAGCGTGTTCTTGAGCGGCCCTGCAACCGCCGACTCACCACAGCCCGCAGCCGCCATGCCGGCTGAAATGCAGCAGATGGCCAAGACCTACACTCCAGAAATGCGCCAGAAAGTCATGGCGCTGTCGCCGGAGCTCAAGGCCACGATCCAGAAACTGCATGCCGGCCACACGCGCCGCGCCAAGGAAACCACGCTGCGCCAGGTGATGCATGAAATCCTGTCCGAATACCAAAACATTGCCTCCGCGCTGGCGACCGACAATGCCGAACAGGCTGCGGAAGCAGCGCGCCGCCTGGCCAACCACCGCATTCCCAAAGGCGGCCTGCTGCCGTACCTGCCGCTGGACAAGGTCAACAACATCGATCTTTCCGTGTTGCCGGCAATGAACGAGATTGTTGAAGGCAGCGCACTGAAACTGGCGGATGCCGCAGACAAGGGAGAGTTGCCCAAGGCGGCTTCGTATATGAGCGACATCATGAATGGCTGCGTGGCCTGCCATCAGAAATTCCGCGGCGCCCCGGGTGTTTCCGCCAACCTGATGCCTACTGCAGGCAAATAACCCCGTCGAGTCACCATTCTTGAGGAGAGACGAAAATGAAAAAGAAGATTGTTGCCGGCGCCGTATCGGGAGTCCTGTTCGCCCTGACGCACAATGCCCACGCCACCAATGGCGACCAGATGCTGGGCATCACCGCCACCCAATGGGGCATGGCGGGCGCTGTCGTGGCCGCGCCGCAGGATGCCGCAACCACCATGTACAACCCCGCAGGCCTGGCCACGCTGGGCATCAAGGAAGTGCGCTTCGACATGGGCGTGGGCTTGCTCAACCCGCCGCGCCAGTTCAATGACATCGACAGCAATTCGGATTTTTACCTGATGCCGGCGGGTGCGGCGGCGTTCAACGTCGACGACAGGCTGTTCTTCGGCATGACAATGGGCGGCATTTCCGGCAGTGGCGTCGATTTTGCCGACGTATCCCCGGCCGCAGGTGCGCAAGCAGTGGTCACCACCAAGCAATCCTACAAGATCGTTCCCGGCTTCGCCTACAAGGTCAGCGACCAGCTGTCGGTTGGCGCCACCCTCCAGATCGGCTACCAGAGCCTCGCCATGTATAACGGCATGAACCCTGCCAGCGTGCTGGCCCTGCCGCAGACCCAGGTCTATGGCTATGGCATGAGCGCGGGCGTGATCTACAAGATCAGCGATGAAGTGCAGATGGGCGCAAGCTGGACCAGCAAGACCAGCATGGGAGAGTTCAGGTGGAACACCAACAACGGCACATACAGTATGACCATGGACATGCCGCAAAGCTACGCAGTGGGCGTAGCCTACAAACCGATGCCAGGCTTGCTGATCGAGGCTGATGTGAAGCAGATCGATTTCAGCGACGTGCTCGACAAGGTTGCGTTCCAGACACCCGCCGGTGCCAGCAGCATGAACTTCGGCTGGAGCAACCAGACTGTTTACGCCATCGGTGTGCAGCAGGAAATCAGCGACAAAACCACGGTGCGCATTGGCTTCAACTATGGCAAGTCGCCGATCGGGCCAGAGGACGTCAACGCCAACATTGGCTCGCTGGCAATTACCGAGCGGCACCTCTCGCTGGGCTTGACGCGTAAATTCAGCGAAAAAGTGTCCTCATCGTTTTCCTATGTCCACGCCTTCCGCAACGAAATCACCTCGAGCACGAGCAGCAACAAGATCGAGCTGGAACAGAACATCGTCAATATCCAGCTCAGCTATCAATTCTAGACGTGTAACACCCCCTAAAAGGAGAATATCATGACTGTAGATCGTATCGTGCACCTGATGGCCGGCCTGATGATCTTGATCAGCATTGCGCTGGCCCACTACGCAAATCCCGCCTGGCTGTGGCTCACCGCCTTCGTCGGCGCCAACCTGGCGCAAAGCGGCGTGACCGGCTTTTGCCCCCTGGCCCTCATGCTCAAGAAAGCCGGTGTCAAGGAAGGCGATTGCTGCTCTTGAGATGAGCTGAAACTGCCGCACGCGCCCTTCCGGCAGCCGGCACCCAGCCAGCTGCCGGATTGCCTTGGGTAGATCGCGGCTTTTTGCCGTTCCCCATTTATAATTGGCGTACGGCTCATCTCTCGAGGCAAAGCATAATGGATGCAAAGAAGCGTCAATCCGCAGAAATCCGGCGCCACGACATCATCGCGGCAGCGATGGAACTCATCCGCCACGAGGGCGTGTCCAAACTTACCACGCGCTCGCTCGCCAGGGCAGTGGGCATCGCACAACCCACGCTGTTCCTGCATTTCGGCAACAAGAGCCACGTGCTGGTCGCGCTGGTGGACTCGATTCAGGAAGGACTCCAGAAGGAATTTTCGGGCCTTCCCCTCGCACAGCTGACACCGCTGGAGCGCATCAAGACGGTGATACGCACCCACCTCAATTTCATTCAGAACCAGCCCGGTATTCCGCGCCTGCTGTTCTCGGAAGAACTGCAGAGCGGCGATCCCCTATTCCGGGAGCGCATGGATAAGCTGGTGATGTTTTTCCTGAAATTCATTGCCGGCATGATCAGCGTCGCGCAGGAAGCGGGCGAGATCCGCGCCGACATCGTCCCGCAACAGGCGGCGTGCCTGCTTATTGCCTCGGTGCAGGGGCTGGCACTGCGCTGGGTTCTTACCAATGGCGAACGCTTTGCACTGTCAGAGCAGGCCGATATCGTCACCACCACGCTGCTCGAAGGCTGGACACCTCGCGTCTGAGCCTGTCGCGGCCACCAAGGCGCCATCAGCCCTTGCTGAATTCCTTGACGATGAATTGCTGGCGGCGGCTGATCGGCAACAGCTCGGCCAGGCCGCGCAGCCTTACCGCCCAGTGGCTTTCGCCACCTTCCGTATCGCTCACCTTCTCAAAGCCTTCGATCACGCTCTTGGCCACCAGGCAGTTGCGGTGGATGCGGATCATGCGGGCGGCAAACTCCTTCTCCAGCGCACTGAGCGGCTCCTCGATCAGGTATTCGCGATCGGCGGTGCGCACGGTGACGTATTTCAGCTCGGCACGCAGGTACAACACCTGCTCGACGGGGATCAGGTGGATCTTGCCGCGCTCGTGGATGGACAGGTTCTTGCGCGGCTCGGGGGTGAGTTCCTGCAGCACTTCGCTCCTGATCGGTACCGCCGCCCTGGCGCGCGAAAGCGCCTCAAACAGGCGGCCGAGGCGGATGGGCTGGAGCAGGTAGTCGATGGCGCGCTGTTCGAAGGCCTGGATGGCGTAACTGTCGAATGCGGTGGTGAAGATGATGACCGGCGGCTTGTCCATCTTGTTGAGATGCAGTGCCAGCTCTATGCCATCCATCTGCGGCATGCGGATATCCACCAGCACCACATCGGCATGGATGTAACCCAGCTTCTCCAGGGCCTCGCGCCCATTGGCCGCCTCGCCCACGAACTCCAGCGACAATTGTGCGGTGCAGTCGCTGAGCAGCTCTTTCAGGCGATTGCGCGCCGGCGCCTCATCGTCCACCACAAATACGGACAGGGGAAGTTCTATGCTGTTGCTCATTGCGCACCCTCTTGAATGTAAGGCATGTGAATGTGAACATGGTAAAAGTCGCCGCTGCTCTCGACCGCATAGTGGGCTTCCACATCGAACTGCAGAGCCAGGCGCTCGCGAATATTTTCCAGCGCCATCTTGTTGCCCTGATGGTGCCGGCCCTGTGGCGCATTGGGGTTGCGCACCTCGAGATGCAGTTCGTTGCCCTTGCGGTGCAAGGTGATATCGATGGCGCCTCCCTGCTCCAGCGGCTCGATGCCATGGTACACGGCATTTTCCAGCAACGGCTGCAACATCAGCGGCGGCACCAGTGCGTCATCGACCGCGTTGTCGACGTGCCAGTTGATATTCAGGCGCTCGCCCAGGCGCAGCTGTTCCAGCGCCAGATACTGGCGGGACAGCTCCACCTCGCGGCGCAGCAGCACCAGGTCATGCACATCGGCCATGGCCATGCGAAACAGGTCGGACATGTTTTCCAGTGCAGTCTCCGCGCGCTTGGGGTCCGCGCGCACGATGCTCAGCACCGCATTGATGGTGTTGAACAGGAAATGCGGACGGATGCGCGCCTGCAAGGCCTGCAGGCGCGCATTATGCACGGCCGGCGACAGTGCATGCGCGCGCAGGCGGAAATACGCCAGCAACAGTGCGGCCCCGGCCCCGCTCAGCAGGGCGTTGCGGGACGCGTAGAAAGCTCCCCTGTCGACAGGCAGGATGTAGAGCGCAAGGCCTATCTGGTAGATTACCCCGGCAACGGCCGCGCTCAGCAACAGCACCAGCACAGCGCCCTGCCAGTAAACGAACCGTTTTAGCACGGGATTCAGCGCATACAGCAGGAGCAGGATGGTGAGCAGCACGGGCTCCACATAGGACGCGACGCCTGCAAGCTGCTGAACGGCATTCGACCACGACTGTGCGCGGGCAAGCACCAGCAGCATGGCAAACAGATTCACCAGCAGCAGGATGCGCAGGGTGGCCCCCACGTTGCGGAAGTTGGGCAGCGCGTCGGCGGAAGGGTTTTGATTTATACTTTGCACTTTAGGCATGGCATTTCCCCTAGGTGCCGCACATTCTGGACAAGACATGGCAACGATGCAAGACAATCAAACGTGGTCGGGCAGATTTGACGAGCCGGTGGCAGAGCTGGTGAAGCGTTATACCGCCTCGGTGGAATTCGACCAGCGCCTGGCGCTGTTCGACATCCAGGGCTCGCTCGCCCACGCGCAGATGCTGGCGGGCTGCAATATCATCAGCGCGCAGGATCTGAGCGACATCCAGCGCGGCATGGCGCAGATCGAGAACGAGATCCTCAGCGGCCAGTTCCACTGGCAGATCGACCTGGAAGACGTACACCTGAATATCGAGAAGCGCCTCACCACGCTGGTGGGCGATGCCGGCAAGCGCCTGCACACCGGCCGTTCGCGCAATGACCAGGTGGCCACCGACGTGCGCCTGTACCTGCGCCATGCCATCGACGAACTGCTGCACCTGGTCAAGGCGCTGCAAGGCGCTCTGGTGGAACTGGCCAGCCAGCACACCCACACCATCATGCCCGGTTTCACCCACCTGCAGGTGGCGCAGCCGGTGAGCTTTGGCCATCACCTGATGGCCTATTTCGAGATGCTCAGGCGCGATGCCGAGCGCCTTGCCGATTGTCGCAAGCGGGTGAACCGCCTGCCGCTGGGTGCTGCCGCCCTGGCCGGCACCAGCTATCCGATCAAGCGCGAATACGTGGCCGAGCTGCTCGGCTTCGAAAGCGTGTGCGAGAACTCGCTGGATGCGGTGTCCGACCGCGACTTCGCCATCGAATTCAACGCCGCGGCCTCCCTGATCATGACCCACCTGTCGCGCCTGTCGGAAGAGCTGATCCTCTGGATGAGCCCGCGCTTCGGCTTCATCGACATTGCCGACCGCTTCTGCACCGGATCTTCCATCATGCCGCAGAAGAAAAACCCGGACGTGCCCGAGTTGGTGCGCGGCAAGACCGGCCGCGTCAACGGCAACCTGGTTTCATTGCTGACACTGATGAAGAGCCAGCCGCTGGCCTACAACAAGGATAACCAGGAAGACAAGGAGCCGCTGTTCGACACCGTGGACACACTGAACATGACGCTGCGCATCTATGCCGACATGATGACGGGCATCCGCGTCAAGCCGGAGGCCATGCGCGCCGCCGCCCTGCAGGGCTATGCCACTGCCACCGACCTGGCCGACTACCTGGTGAAGAAAGGCCTGCCCTTCCGCGATGCACACGAAGCCGTGGCGCTGGCCGTACGCCATGCCGAGAAGCAGGGTTGCGACCTGGCCGAGCTCAAGCTGGATGAGCTGAAGCAATTCTCCGCGCTGGTCGAAGATGACATCTACGCGGTGCTGACACTGGAAGGCTCGCTGGCCGCGCGCAACCATACGGGCGGTACCGCTCCCGCCCAGGTGGAAGCCGCGATTG
>DATDDN010000010.1:0-81942 GCA_036523795.1 Gallionellaceae bacterium
GGCCTGGTGCTGCAGGATCGCGGCGTGCTGCGCGACCACCAGGTGGTGCACACCGCGCACGGCGAGGGCGAAATCACCAGCGGCAGCTTTTCCCCGACCTTGAACAAATCCATTGCCATGGCGCGCCTGCCGGCCTCGGTACAGATCGGCGACAGCGTGCAGGTCGCCGTCCGCGATAAAATGCTGAACGCCACCGTAGTGAAATACCCGTTCGTGCGCAATGGCAAGGCCGTTGTCAGCCTCTGATCATCAGCGAATGCGCGACTACCTCAGCAAGTAACTACTGACCAACTAGCAACGTCTAACGACCAAACCGGAGAACAACATGAGCAACCCCAGCGACCTGAAATACACCGCCTCCCACGAGTGGGTCAAGACCGAAGCCGACGGCACCATCACCGTGGGCATCACCCAGCACGCGCAGGAGCTGCTGGGCGACATGGTGTTTGTCGAAGCGCCGACCGCCGGCCGCAAGCTGAAGGCCAAGGAAGAATGCGCCGTGGTGGAATCGGTGAAGGCCGCTGCCGACGTGTACGCACCCGTGTCGGGCGAGGTCGTTGCCGCGAACGGCGAACTGGATTCCACTCCGGAAAAGATCAACAGCGACCCGTATGGCGCCTGGATCTTCAAGATGAAGCCGGACAACGCGGCGGATGTCGCCGCACTGCTGGATGCGGCTGCTTACCAGGCTGTTGTCGACAGCGAAGCGCATTAAGGACATGTAGGTTGGGTTAGCGGCTTTCTCGCGTAACCCGACACCCTATATTCCACGTTAACAAATTGTTGGGTTACGCGGCGCTAACCCAACCTGCCAACTTTCCCCTAGCCTATGACAACCGACCAATTTGTGAATCGCCATAACGGCCCCAACGCGCAAGACGTGCAGGCGATGCTGGAAAAGATCAATGCGCCCTCGCTCGACGCGCTGATCGAACAGACCGTCCCCGCCGCCATCCGCCTGCAAAAGCCGTTGAATCTGCCGGACGGCATGAGCGAGCACGCGTTCCTGCAGCACCTGCGCGGCATCGCGGCGAAGAACAAGTTGTTCAAGAGCTATATCGGCCTCGGCTACTACGACACGGTGGTGCCGCCGGTGATCCAGCGCAACGTGCTGGAAAACCCGGGCTGGTACACCGCCTATACGCCCTACCAGGCAGAGATCGCACAGGGCCGCCTGGAAGCGCTGCTGAATTTCCAGACCATGATCATCGACCTGACCGGCATGGAGATCGCCAACGCCTCGCTGCTGGACGAAGCCACCGCGGCCGCCGAAGCCATGACCATGTTGCACGGCCTGCGCTCGCGCGAGGATGCTGCCGCGGGCAAGAACAGTTTCTTCGTGTCGAACGAATGCTACCCGCAGACCATAGAGCTGCTGAAGACGCGCGCCAAGCCGCTCGGTATTGATCTCGTCATCGGCGACTTCCGGACACTGACGCTGAACAAGCAGCTGTACGGCGCGCTGCTGCAATACCCGACCGCCGACGGCACCGTGCATGACTACGCCGACTTCGTGAAGCGCGCCAAGGAACATGGCATGACCATCGCGGTCGCCGCCGACATCCTCAGCCTGGTGCTGCTCACACCGCCCGGCGAATGGGGCGCCGACGTGGTGCTGGGGTCGACGCAGCGCTTTGGCGTGCCCATGGGCTACGGCGGCCCGCACGCCGCCTATTTCGCCTGCCGCGATGCGCACAAGCGCTCGATGCCCGGCCGCATCATCGGCGTGTCGGTGGACGCCGAAGGCAACCCCGCACTGCGCATGGCGCTGCAGACGCGCGAGCAGCACATACGCCGCGAGAAGGCCACTTCCAACATCTGTACCGCGCAGGCGCTGCTGGCCATCATGGCCTCGATGTACGCGGTGTATCACGGCGCGGAAGGCCTGCGCGGCATCGCAGCACAGGTGCATCGTTCCGCCGCCTTGCTGGCGAGCGAGCTGACGAAGCTGGGCTATAAATTGGCTGAGGGCGTGTTCTTCGACACCATCAAGCTGATGCACACCGACAACGTGAAGGTGCATGCGCTGGCCGAGGCGGCACAGATCAACTTCCGCTATACCGTCGACGGCCTGAGCATCTCGCTCGACCAGACCACTTCGGTCGACGACCTCAACGCCATCCTCGCCGTGTTCGCGCAGAAGGCCGGCAAGACGCCCCCCGTGCTCACCGCAGCACAGGTCTCTGCGCAGGCGCTGCTCGTCAAGCCACGCCAGTCGGCCATCCTGAGCCACCCGGTGTTCAGCAGCCATCACTCCGAGACCGAGATGATGCGTTACATCAAGCGCCTGGAGAATAAGGACCTGTCGCTGACGCACTCGATGATCTCGCTCGGCTCCTGCACCATGAAACTGAATGCTGCGTCCGAGATGCTGGCGCTGACCTGGCCCGCCTTCGCCAACCTGCATCCCTTCGTGCCGCTTGAACAGGCCGAGGGTTACCAGGAAGTGATCGCCGGGCTCGATGCAGCCCTGTCCGAGATCACCGGCTTCGCGCAGATGAGCTTCCAGCCCAACAGCGGCGCCTCCGGCGAGTACGCCGGCCTGCTGGTGATCCAGGCCTATCACCGTTCGCGCGGCGAAGGCCAGCGCAACGTGGTGCTCATCCCCTCCTCCGCGCACGGCACCAACCCGGCCAGCGCGGCGATGTGCGGCATGCACATCGTGGTGGTGAAATGCGACAGCAAGGGCAACATCGACGTGGACGACCTGCGCGCCAAGGCGGAAGAGCACAAGGCCGACCTGTCCTGCCTGATGGTGACCTACCCCAGCACGCACGGTGTGTATGAGGAATCGATCCGCGACATCACCTCTATCATTCATGCCAACGGCGGCCAGGTGTACATGGACGGCGCCAACATGAATGCGCAGGTGGGCCTCACCAGCCCCGGCAACATCGGCGCCGACGTGTGCCACCTCAACCTGCACAAGACCTTCGCCATCCCGCACGGCGGCGGCGGACCGGGCGCCGGCCCCATCGGCGTTGCACAACACCTGACCCCATTCCTGCCCTCGCACCCGCTAGTGAAGGTCGGCGGCGCGCAGGGCATCCATGCGGTGTCCGCGGCACCCTACGGCAGCGCGCTGATCCTGCTGATCTCCTACGGCTACATCAAGATGATGGGCGGCAAGGGGCTCACCGAGGCGACGAAGATGGCAATCCTGAATGCCAACTACATCAAGGAACGCCTGGCGGATCATTACGCCACGCTTTACAGCGGCAGCAACGGCCGTTGTGCGCACGAGATGATCCTCGATTGTCGCGACTGGAAGAAAGACGGCGTGGAAGTGGCGGACATCGCCAAGCGCCTGATGGATTTCGGCTTCCATGCACCGACCACTTCCTTCCCGGTGGTGGACACTCTGATGGTGGAGCCGACCGAGAGCGAATCCAAGGCCGAGCTGGATCGTTTCTGCGATGCCATGATCGCCATCCGCAAGGAAATCGACGAGGTGGTCTCCGGCCGCGCGGACAAGAAGGACAACATCCTCAAGCACGCGCCGCATACCGCGAAGCTGCTCTGCGCCAACGAGTGGCAGCGCCCTTACTCGCGCGAACAGGCTGCCTTCCCGTTGCCCTGGGTGCGCGAGAACAAGTTCTGGCCGGCCGTGGCAAGGGTGGACAACGTGTACGGCGACAAGCACCTGGTCTGCTCCTGCCTGCCGATCGAGGCGTACGCCGAATAGCCTGATCGCACGAGGAATCGCGCTCCTGCATCCGTCGCAACACACCGCAGGAGCCCGATTTACCTCGCAGAGGTTCTTGCACCCTTCGGGTGTCGGGCGATGCTTCTCCGCAAACCTCCCGGTTCATCGCGCAATTAATTGCGCTTCCTGCGCGTTCGTTCATGACAGACTGCACCGACGCTGTCACAATAACGCAGCACATGTTCTTCAGAAAATTCCCGGAGTTTGATTGTGGAGAGTCCGCATAAAGGCAAGACCGGCTTGCGACGTATATGGAATGCCTTTGGCTATTCGCTGGCCGGCCTGCGCGCCGCCTACCGACACGAGGATGCATTCCGTCAGGAAACCCACCTCGCCATCCTGCTCATCCCGCTCGCGCTGTGGCTGCCTGCCACGCACATCGGCAAGGCCTTGATGGTGGGCAGCGTGCTGCTGGTGATCATCGTCGAGCTGATCAATTCGGCCATTGAAGCCACCGTGGACCGCATCTCGCTGGAGCACCACAGTCTGGCCAAGCGTGCCAAGGATATCGGCAGCGCCGCCGTGCTGGTGAGCCTGCTCAATGTGCTGGCCACCTGGGCGCTGGTGTTGATCCCCTAGAACCACGCAGGACTGGCCACACCCGGCGGATAGAGTAAACAACTAGCGGGTGAACCTCGGTGGTAGGGCGGGTCATACCCGCCGCTAATTCATCGCGCGAGGCGGGTGTGACCCGCCCTACCGCACTTGAGCATGCATGTCGGGTTGGCAGCGCAACCCGACGTGCACACGTAGCGTTCCTGACCGCACCGACGCTGCTGCTATAATCGCGCATCCCATTTGCCAGGTGACGGTTATGAAAGCTCTGATCTGCGGTTCCATGGCGTATGACACCATCATGGTGTTTCACGACCACTTCAAGAAACACATCCTGCCCGAGCAGATTCATATCCTGAACGTGGCCTTCCTGGTGCCGGAGATGCGCCGCGAGTATGGCGGCTGCGCCGGCAACATCGCCTACAACCTGCAGCTGCTGGGCGGCTCTCCACTGATCATGGCCACCGTGGGCGACGATTTCGCACCCTACGCCCATCGCCTGGAAAAACTCGGCATCCCGCAGCAGCACCTGCGCACCATTCCCGGCGCCTTTACCGGCCAGGCCTTCATCACCACCGATCTGGACGACAACCAGATCACCGCCTTCCATCCCGGCGCGATGAGCATGTCGCACCTCAACCATGTATCCGAGGCAAAGGACGTGAGCATAGGCATCGTTTCGCCGGACGGACGCGACGGCATGATCCAGCACGCGGAAGAGTTTGCGGCGGCCGGTATCCCCTTCGTGTTCGATCCGGGCCAGGGCATGCCCATGTTCAGCGGCGAGGAACTGAACCGCTTCATCGAGCAGGCCGATTACGTGACGGTGAACGATTACGAAGCCAAGCTGCTGCAGGAAAAGACCGGTCGCACGCTGGAAGGCATCGCCAAGTCGGTGCGCGCGCTGATCGTCACGCTGGGCGCGGACGGCTCGCTGATCTACACCGGCGGCAGGCAGATCGCGATCCCCACGCCCAAGCCTGAAGCCGTGATCGACCCCACCGGCTGCGGCGACGCCTACCGCGCCGGCCTGCTGTATGGCATCCAGCGCGAATGGGACTGGGAGACCACCGGCCGCCTGGCCTCGATGATGGGGTCGCTCAAGATCGCCAACCGCGGCGGACAGAACCACAAGCCGATGCGGCAGGAGCTGATGGATATGTACCACAGCCATTTCGGCAAGCGCATCAGCCTGTAGCAACCGCCCCGCCCGGCTTGCCGCATATACAGCGAGGGGAATGCATTGAGCGCAATACATCCCGGCCAGTTAGCCTTCTTTGCCCAGCATGCGCCATTCGACCGCATGGAGCGCGAACACCTGCTGTGGATGCTGGAGCGCATGAGTCTGGGCTATTACGCCGAGGGTGAGGTGATCGTTTCGCCGGAGCAGGGTGCGGTGGACCGCTTTCTCGTCATCAAGCAGGGCATGGTGCACGGCGAGCAGAACGTCGCCCACGCTGCCGAAGCGGACACCTGGCTGGAGCTGGCGGAAGGTGAATGCTTCCCGCTGGGCGCGCTGCTCGCCAGCCGCCCTGTGGCGAGCGTGTACCGTGCCGGCGGCGACACCTTCTGCTATGAGCTGCCCGCGGCCGATTTCCAGCAGCTGATCGGAACCAGTGCCGCCTTCCGCGATTTCTGCACGCGGCGCATCGCCAACCTGCTGGAACAATCCAAGCAGGTCATTCAGGCGCAGTACAGCCATTCCAGCATTGAACAGCAATCCCTGGCCAGTCCGCTGTCGGCCATCATCCGCCGCGCGCCGGTGACCTGCTCTCCCGACACCAGCGTGCGGCAGGCGCTGGAGGTGATGCGCGAACAGCGCGTCGGCTCGATGCTCGCGGCTGACCAGGACGGCCGCCCGCTCGGCATCCTGACCTTGCACGACGTGCTGGATCGCGTCGCCATACCGCAGATCGATCTTGAGCAGCCGGTCATCGAGGTGATGAGCCGTGACCTGTCCGTGCTGCCGCCGCAGGCACTGGCACACGAGGCGGCGCTGATGATGGCCAAGCGCGGCTTCCGTCACGTGCTGGTGGTGGAAAACGGGCGCCTGCTCGGCCTGGTGTCGGAGAAGGACTTGTTCGCCCTGCAGCGCATCGGCCTGCGCCAGATCGGCTCCAGCATCCGCCATGCGGACACGCCGCAGGTGCTGCAGCAGTGCGCCGCCGACATCCGCAGGATGGCGCACAACATGATGGCGCAGGGCGTGGCGCCGGAACAGCTGACTCAGTTTGTCTCGACCTTCAATGACCTGCTCACCGCGCGCGTGGTGGAACTGGAATGCGCGGCCGGCGGGCTGGCCGGCTCGCCACTTCAGGAGGGACTGTGCTGGATGGCGCTGGGTTCCGAGGGGCGCTTCGAGCAGACGCTGAACACAGACCAGGACAATGCGATCATCTTTGCCGTGCCCGAAGGCATGACGCCGGATCAGGTGCGCGCGACACTGCTGCCTGTCGCGAAGCGCATCAACGACACGCTGGCGCTGTGCGGCTTCCCCTTGTGCAAGGGCGAGATCATGGCGAGCAACCCCAAGTGGTGCCTGTCGCTGGAAGAGTGGAAGCGGGCTTTCTCGGCATGGATCAGCGCCGGTTCGCCAGAGGCCTTGCTGCACGCCACCATCTTCTTCGATTTCCGCGCGGTCTACGGCGCGGATCACCTGGCCGCCGACCTGCGCAACTGGCTGGCGCACGTCGCCAGCGACAATAGCCGCTTCCTGCACCTGATGGCTGAGAATGCGCTGCGCAACCGCCCGCCATTGGGCGTGGTGCGCGACTTCGTGGTGGGCAAGGAGAAGACGCTGGACCTCAAGCTGAACGGCATTACGCCGTTCGTGGATGCGGCGCGCATCTTCAGTCTGGCCGCCGGCGTGACGCAGACGAATACCATCCAGCGTCTGCGCCAGAGCGCAGAGAAGATGAACCTGCATGTCTCCGAGATCGACGCCTGGGTCGATGCGCTGCTGTTCATCCAGGTGCTGCGCCTGCGCCATCACGATGAAGCCATGGCGCAGGCGGGGGGCGAGGTCGCGCTGGACAACCGGATAGATCCGGAGAATCTGAACGAGCTCGACAGGCGCATCCTGAAAGAGGCGTTCCGTCAGGCGCGCAAGTTGCAGGCGCGCCTGGCGCTGGAGTATCACCTGTGAAGGACAGGCTGGCGCGCTGGCTGGGGCGCAGGCCGAAACTCGCCCTCGCGCAGCAGCAGCGTCTGGCCGCCTGGACGGCAATGCCCGGCGCGGATCTGACATCTGCAGTGAGCGAGTCACGCTGCGTGATAGTGGATGTGGAGACCAGCGGGCTGAACCTGATGGAGGACAAGCTGATCTCCATCGGCGCCGTCGCGCTGGTCAACGGCAAGATCGCGCTGGGCGACAGCTTCTACGTGGTGCTGCAGCAACACTCCGCCAGCGACAGGGACAACATCCTGCTGCACGGCATCGGCACAGCGGCGCAACTGGAGGGCGTCGCGCCGGCCGAGGCCTTGCTGGCCTTTCTCGACTATCTGGGCAAGGCGCCCCTCATCGCCTTCCATGTGACTTTCGACGAGACCATGATCCGGCGTGCCCTGCGCGAGCACCTTGGATTTTCATTCAGGCATCCATGGCTGGATCTGGCCTATGTGATGCCGGGCCTGAATCCGCCGCTGGCGCAGAAATACCGCGCGCTGGACGACTGGATCGCCCATTTCGGCATACACATCGACGTTCGCCATAACGCGCTGGCGGATGCGCTGGCCACTGCGCAACTGTTTCAGGTCGCCATGGTCCAGGCAGGCAGGAAAAACATCACCGATCTGGCCGGCCTGCGCGATCTGGAAAAGGCCCAGCGCTGGGTAGACAGCGTAAGCTGAATGTAAGGTTTCTGACGTACCCTCATTGTCTGCAGTAACGAGTGGGTCGGTGTTTTCACACCTGGCCCGTGTCTGTCCCGGGCCAGCGCAGTCGCGGCTGACCCTACTGACTGGAGGGAGCGAATTATGTCTCATCAAAATATAAATTGGGCGGCGATTGACGCCAACCCAAAGTTTCAGGCTCTGCACCGCAAGAAAACCACGTTCCTGTGGGGCCTGATGATCTTCTCGACCATCTTCTATTTCCTGCTGCCCATAGGCGCGGCCTACTACCAGAGTCTGTTCAAGATCAAGGTATGGGGCGTCGTCAACTTCGGCATCCTGTTTGCACTGTCCGAGTTCGTCGTGGCCTGGGTAATCGCCTTCGTGTATTCGAAGAGGGCCAATGCCCAGTTCGATGCGATGGCGCAAGAGATCATCAACGACGTCAAAGCGGGGGCATAACGATGAAATCAACGTTGAACAAACTGGTTCTCTCCGCGGCAGCCCTGGGCGTCAGCGGCTCCGCATTTGCGGCGGGCGCCGTTGCCGATGAGTGGAAGTGGCTGACCTTCGCCGTGTTCGGCGTCATCATCGCCATCACCATGGCGGTCACCTACTGGGCCGCGCGTACCACGCATACCACCTCCGAGTTCTACGCGGCCGGGCGCTCGGTCAGCGGCATCCAGAACGGCTGGGCGATTGCGGGCGACTACCTGTCTGCCGCTTCCTTCCTCGGCATCGCAGGCCTGATCTCCCTGTACGGCTACGACGGCTTCATGTACTCGGTGGGCTGGCTGGTGGCTTACATCACCGTGTTGCTGGTGATCGCCGAGCCCTGCCGCAACATCGGCAAATACACGATGGGCGACATCCTGGCCTTCCGTAACGATCCGAAGAAAACCAAGACCGTTGCAGCGCTGTCCACCATCACGGTGTCGACTTTCTACCTGACTGCACAGATGGTCGGTGGCGGCGTGCTGATCAAGACACTGATCGGCATCGACTACGAAACCTCGATCATCGGCGTGGGCGTCCTGATGCTGGCCTACGTGGTGTTCGGCGGCATGAAGGCGACAACCTGGGTGCAGATCATCAAGGCCGTGCTGCTGGTGATCGCCTCCCTGATCCTCGTGGCCCTGGTGTGGTCTCCGTACGGATTCAGCCTGCCAGCCTACCTGCAGGCAGTGGTAGGGGACGACAAGGTCATCGCGCAAGTTGCCAAGCTGCTCGGCGATGCTTCCACCAGCATGACCAAGGAAGAACTCGGCCAGCGCTTCCTCGAGCCCGGCCTGTTCCTGAAGAGCCCGATTGACCAGATCTCGCTGGGCATGGCGCTGGTATTCGGCACTGCCGGCATGCCGCACATCCTGATGCGTTTCTTCACCGTGCCGACCGCACAGGCTGCGCGCACCTCGGTGATCTGGGCGATGGCCATCATCGGCGGCTTCTATGTGCTGACCCTGTTCCTCGGCACCGGCGCTGCCATGCTGGTTGGCCCGGCCAAGATCGCCAGCGTTGACGCCGGCGGCAACATGGCAGGCCCCTTGCTCGCGCAGTACCTGGGTGGCGGCGCAGACTCGCTGATGGGCAACTTCATGCTGGCCTTCGTGGCGGCGGTTGCCTTTGCGACCATCGTTGCGGTGGTGGCCGGCCTGGTGCTGGCCGCTGCGTCCGCAATGGCGCATGACATCTACGTCGGCGTGATCCGCGGCGACCATGCCACCCCCAAGGAGCAGGTGGTTGCGGCCCGTGTCGCTTCCGTGATCGTCGGCATCATCGCGATCACCGTCGGCATCCTGGCCAAGGGCCAGAACGTGGCCCACCTGGTGGCGCTGGCTTTCGCCGTCGCCGCATCCAGCAACCTGCCCGCCGTGTTCCTCACCCTGTACTGGAAGAAATGCAACACCAACGGCATCGTGCTGGGCATGGTGGTGGGTGCGGTCACCGCGATCGGACTGGTGATGATTTCCCCCAACCTGACCTATCCGAAGGCCGTGATTGCTGCGGCGAACAAGGTGCTGAATGGCGAACCGGCCGTACCGGCCAAGGAAGCACAGCCCGCCGTTGAACGCTCCAGCTTCATGTGCGAGCTGTTTGCCATGAACGGCTGCGTACTGGCAAAACCGGCACAGCCTGCGACTCCTGAGAAGCCCGCCAAGCCGGGCGTGATCGAGAAGCTGGCCACGCTGAACGCCAAGCTGCCAACCATGGAAGCTGCCTTGCCGAGCATCACCGACGCGACCGCGAAGGCCTCCGCCGAAGCGGATATCGCCAAGCTGAAGAAAGACATCGCAGCGGCGGAAGCAGCCAAGGCCAAAGCCGAAGGCGACCTGAAGAAGTTTGAAGGTCAGGCCACCAGCATCATGGGCCTGGAGAAACCGTTCTTCCTGTTGAAGAACCCCGGCCTCATCTCGATCCCGCTGGGCTTCCTGCTGGTGATCCTGGGCTCCCTGTTCACGCGCGACAGACGTGCTGAAGACATGTGGGACGAACTCTACGTGCGCCAGAACACCGGCATCAACGCAGAGGCTGCCACGGCACACTGAAGCACGCAGCAGCTCGGCATCACGCAAACCCCGCCTTCATCGGCGGGGTTTTCTATTGCGCTGCATTCTTGCGGCAAGCACCGGGTGACGTGGCTGCAATCCCGGGTGAAGCGGGGCAGGCGGTGCTAGGCCCCGCCGTAATAAGCGGAGCTCTGTCTTGGATCGTCGGGGACGCTCGGCGCAGGGGGTTGCCGGCGCATGAAATGCACGCTGATCAAGGTCCCCTTGCCGTCGTTGCCCGCTTCCAGCTTGAGCTTTGCGCCGTGACGCTTGGCCACTTCGGCGACGATGGCGAGGCCGAGGCCGCTGCCGCTCTGCCCGCTGCCGAGTATGCGGTAGAAGCGTTCGAAGACGCGCTCGCGGTGTTGCGGTTCGATGCCGGGGCCATTGTCTTCAACGCTCAATGCTGCGCGCTGCGCCGCCGCGTTGACGCTGACGGTAATGTGCCCGCCTGCGGGGGTGTAGCGGATCGCGTTGTCGATCAGATTATTGAGCATCTCGGTCAGGCTGCTCGCGTCCCCCTGCACCATCACTGGTGCAGACGGCCCTTCATAACCCAGATCGATGTTTTTCTGCAGCGCCATCTGCACCCAGTTTACCGTGCATTCCTGCGCCAGCTGGCCCAGGTCCAGCGCGACGAAGCTGTCGGTGCTCTGCCCGCCGGGCTCGTTGCGCGCGAGTGCCAGCAGCTGGTTGACCAGGCGAATGCCGTGCTGCGTGCTGGTATGGATGTGTTCAAGCGCGTGCTGCTTCTGCTCCAGCTCGCTCGCGCGCAAGGCCAGCTCGGATTGCGTCTTCAGGCCGGCGAAAGGCGTGCGCAACTGGTGCGCTGCGTCGGCAACGAAGCGCTGTTGCGCGGCCATGACCTGCTTCAGCCGCTCCAGCAGATTGTTGACCGCATCGATCAGGGGGCCCACCTCAGCCGGCGCCTTGCTTCCGTCTAGCTGGCTGAGGTCGTCGCGTTTCCTGTTCACCACTTCGCGACGCAGCCGGTCGAGCGGGCGCAGGCCCTGCTTTAGGCCGTACCACACCACAGCAAGGGCGATCAGGGTGAGCAACAGTTGCGGGATGACGATGTTGGCCAGGATGCCGCGTATGAGCGCCTGGCGCTGCTGCGTGGTTTCGGAAACATGCAACTGCAGAATCCCGTCTTTGGACGGAAAGGTCAGACTGACCATGCGTGTCTTTTGACCTTCGCGCTCGCCGTTGCTGAACAGCGGGCCGGTGCGGTCACGCCGATAGGACAGCGGGCGCAAGGTATTGCCATTGCCGGCGAGCTTCCTGCCCTCGCTGTCGGTCACCGTGTACACCACGCGGTCCGGCATGCCGAGGTCGGAGCCGTCGGGCAGGTTGGGCACCACGTCCAGCTGTTCGTGGCCGGTGCCCAGCTTGAGCTGCGCCGCCACCGCATTGGCGCGTTGCAGCAGCACCAGGTCATAGGGCTGGTTGGCGTAATTGATGGTGGCGAAGTATCCGACACCGGTGCTGATGATCCACAGCAGGTAGAGCGAGATCAACAGCCTCTGCATGAGATAGCTGCGCAGGGAACGGATGTTGTTTTCCATGACGCGTCTTCCGGTCTATGCGCCGTGGCGCGGGTTAAGGCTGAAGCGACGGCGGCTCGCCAAGGCGCTCAACCGGGCAGGCTGTCGATCACGTAACCCAGTCCGCGGATGGTGCGTATGGTGACCCCGGCGGGTTCGATCTTCTTGCGCAGGCGATGTATGTAGACTTCGATGGCATTGTTGCTGGCCTCTTCCGAGTAGCTGTAAAGCCGCTCCAGCAACTGCTCCTTGCTGACCACCCAGCCGGTGCGCAGCATCAGTGCTTCCAGCACGCTGAGTTCGCGCGTGGTGAGATCCAGGGTGGCGCCATTGATGGTTGCACGCCGCCCGACGCTGTCAAACGTCAGCGCGCCGCGGTTGTACACCGGGTTCACACCGCATTGGCCACGCCTGATCAGCGCACGAACGCGGGCTTCCAGTTCCGGCAGGCTGAACGGTTTGATCATGTAGTCGTCCGCCCCGAGGTCCAGCCCCTTGACGCGGTCTCCTTCGGCATCGCGCGCGGTGAGTATGATCACCGGCACCTGATGGTTCTTCTCGCGCAGACTGCGCAGCACGCTGAAGCCATCCACCTTGGGCAAACCGAGATCGAGTATCACCAGATCGAATGGCTGTTCGCCGCTCAGGATATGATTGGCCGCCAGGCCATCCTTGACACGGTCTACAGCGTAACCCGACTGGCGCATGGAATTGCACAGGCCGTCGGCTAGCACTTCATCGTCTTCGGCGATCAGAATGCGCATGGCGTGTAAGCACTGTGTAAGGATAGGGGTTTAAGTTTCTGCCGTGGGCGCCGTGTACAGTCTGGCAGCCCATCTGCTCTTGTCGCGGCTATTCTAAGTGTAAGAGTTCAATTGTCCAAGCCGGGCGCCGGCATGGCGACAAGCGCGTTGTTTATAAAAGGGAATGAGATGCAGCTGACGGAGAAGCACAAGCAGTATTGGCAGAGGAATCTTCGCCGCACTGGCGTACTGCTGGCAATCTGGTTTGGCGTCACTTTCGTCGTCGGCTGGTTCGCGCGAGATCTGCAGTCCATCACCTTTCTGGGCTTCCCGCTGTCGTTCTACATGAGCGCGCAGGGGGCGGTGCTCGTCTATGTGGCGCTGGTGGGATATTACGCCTACTGCATGGACAGGCTGGATCGTGAATATGGCGTGCAGGAAGGCGATCGCTGATGGCTGCTCCGGCCCAATCGCGCTTCGTCTCGCAACTCAAACGCTATTATGCGCTGTATACGGGCGGCTTCATCGGCTTTGTCGTCATGCTGTCCATCCTCGAACAGATGGGGGTGCCCAACAAGATACTGGGCTACCTCTTCCTCGGCGTCACGGTGCTGCTGTATGCAGGAATAGGCATACTCTCGCGAACCTCTGACGTCGCCGAATATTATGTGGCGGGGCGGCGCGTCCCCGCCTTCTTCAACGGCATGGCGGTGGGCGCGGACTGGATGTCGGCGGCCAGTTTCATCGGCCTCGCGGGCACGCTGTATCTGTCCGGCTACGACGGCCTGGCCTTTGTGCTGGGGTGGACCGGCGGCTTCGTGCTGGTGGCTCTGTTGCTGGCGCCCTACCTGCGAAAGTTCGGCCAGTTCACCATCCCCGATTTTCTCGCCGCGCGTTACGGTGGCGGCATCCCTCGCACCATCGGCGTGTTTGCCGCGATCCTGTGCTCGTTCACTTATGTGATTGCGCAAATCTACGGCGTGGGGCTGATCACCAGCCGTTTCACCGGCCTGGATTTCGGCGTGGGCGTATTTGTCGGCCTGGGCAGCATCCTGGTTTGCTCATTCCTGGGCGGGATGCGCGCAGTAACGTGGACGCAGGTGGCGCAATACGTCATCCTGATCATCGCCTACCTGATCCCGGTGATCTGGCTATCGGTGAAGCACACGGGCAACCCGGTTCCGCAGGTCGCCTACGGCTACGTGCTGGAAAAAGTCACTGCGCGCGAGCAGGTGCTGAACGATCCGGCCACGCCGGAAGGCGCCAGGGAAGCGGAAGTGCGCGCCATCTTCAAACAGAAGCAAGCCACGGACGAGGCCAGGTTGAGGGCACTGCAAGCCGGCGGCGCCGCCTATCTGGCGCAGGAAAGGGAGAGGCTAGTCAAGGCGGCGGCAACATTGAAGGCCAGGGGCGACGCCGATCCTAGGATGATAGCGGCGGCAGACAAGGCCATCGCCGAGTTTCCCGCCGATGTCGCTGCGGCGCGCAGCGCCTGGCGGCTCGCTGCCGACGTTGACAGGGTCAAGGCTGGCCCGATCAGCGCGCATGCCGAACCGTTCGTCGGCCCGGATGAAGAAACGCGAGACAAGAAGCGCAAGAATTTCCTCGCGCTGGTGCTGTGCCTGATGGTCGGCACCGCTGCCCTGCCCCACATCCTGATGCGCTTCTACACCACGCCAACGGTGAGGGAGGCGCGGCACTCGGTGTTCTGGGCGCTGTTCTTCATCTCCCTGTTGTACATCACCGCACCGGCGCTGGCGGTGTTGGCAAAATACGACGTGTATACCCTGCTGGTGGGTTCCAGCTTTTCCGAGCTGCCAAGCTGGGTGTCCGCCTGGGCCTCGGTGGACAAATCCCTGATGAATGTAACCGACATCAACCACGATGGCATCGTGCAACTGGGTGAAATCACCATAGGGGGAGATCTGATCGTGCTGGCAACGCCCGAGATTGCGGGCCTGCCCTATGCGATCACCGCGCTGGTGGCGGCAGGCGGGTTGGCCGCTGCGCTGTCTACGGCGGATGGCCTGATGTTGACCATCTCCAATTCGCTGTCGCATGACGTGTACTACAAGATGATCGCACCGAATGCGCCGACCGGTCGTCGCCTGTTCATCGCCAAGGCATTACTGTTGCTGGTTGCGGTGCTTGCCGCATACATCACCTCACTCAAACCGGGCGACATCCTGTTCCTGGTGGGCGCGGCTTTCTCGCTGGCTGCCTCCGCGTTCTTTCCCGCACTCGCGCTGGGCGTGTTCTGGAAGCGCGCGAACCGTTCTGGAGCGATCCTCGGCATGGGCGCAGGGCTGGGCGTGTGCATGTACTACATGTACATCACCTCCCCTTTCTTTGGGGTGAACGCGCCGCTGTGGTGGGACATCAATCCTGTCTCAGCCGGCGCCTTCGGCATGCCTGCAGGCTTCGCCGGGGTAATTATAGGCAGCCTGCTGACTGCCGCTCCCTCCAGGGAGGTGCAGGACATGGTTGACCAGGTACGTTACCCCAGACTGGAAGCGGAGACAGAAGCGCGGCAGTGAGACTCATCGCAGCGACAGGCTGGCGCCCCGGGGTATCGGCAGGAAGCGATGCGCAGCTTGCACATGCGCGGCCGCACGAATGTGCGCGAGGGCTTATTCGACCAGCCTGACGTCGGTGACGTAGTAGAGCGTATCCCCGAAGCAGGTGGTGGGGACGCCCACATGCTCTTCATAGACCAGCGACACGCGCTTGCCCATGGATTTGTTCACCTTCTCCGCCACGCTGTCGTCGCGCACCGTGAACAGAAACTTCTCCGCCAAGGTGCCCGGCATGGACACCATGGCCAGCTCGCCCTCCCAGGTCTTGCAGAGCCAGCCTTTCTGCGAGAATTTCTGCACGTAACCGGCGCGCTCGCCTTGCGAGTAGCTCCATTTCAGGACGATGGCAAGGTACAGCGCAAACAATGCCGCAAGCACCAGCAGCAGCACGAGCGCGCCGCGCCCCCAGCGGATCTTTGCAATATTAGACAGAGCAGGCTGCATGGTCTGACACTCCTTGTTCAATCGAAAATTCAATATAGCAAAATGACTCCCGATTGGCCACAATGGCCTGCGAGATCTGTGCAGCAGCACCGCCGCCAGACATGACCGGGACTGAACAACATGAAAATGCCAGTCAGCAGTGACATATTGAGCAGCATCTGCGAAGCGACGCAGACCCGCTTCACCCTCGCGCACGCCGCCTCGCTGGCGGGCGGCTGCGCCAACCAGGCCTGGCATATCGAGGGGACGGATGGCCGGCATTACCTGGTCAAGCTCAATACGGCCGACAGGACCAACATGTTCGATGCCGAATGCAACGGCCTCGCCGCGCTGGCAGCCACGCACACGGTGCGCGTACCCTCGGTCATTGCGCATGGCGCGTCAGGCGCGCATGCCTTCCTGGTACTGGAATATCTCGACCTGCACAACCATGGCGACGCGCGCCTGCTCGGCACGCAGCTCGCCGCCTTGCATCGCCACCATGGCACACAGTACGGCTGGGAGCGCGACAATACCCTGGGGCTCACGCCGCAACGAAACAGCTGGTGCGATGACTGGCTCACCTTCTGGCGCGAGCATCGCCTTGGCTTCCAGCTGGAGCTGGCCGCGCACAACGGCTTTCGCGGCAGGCTGCACACGCTGGGACAGCAGTTGATGGAGCGCCTGCCCGAGCTGCTGGCGGACCACAGGCCTGCACCGTCCCTGCTGCACGGTGACCTGTGGGGCGGCAACCATGCCTATCTCGCCGATGGCTGCCCGGTGATTTTCGATCCCGCCACCTATTACGGCGACCGCGAGGCAGACCTCGCCATGACGGAGCTGTTCGGCGGCTTCGCCCCCGCCTTCCATGCGGCCTACCACGCGGCCTACCCGCTGGATGCGGGCTATGCCCGGCGCAAGACGCTATACAACCTCTACCACGTGCTCAATCACTGCAACATGATAGGCAGCGGCTATGCGGGGCAGGCGGAAGGAATGATGCAGCGGCTGCTGGATGGTTTGCGCGGCTGAAGAGATCGCGCAAGAATTTCTGCGAGGGCCATTTCGCTTCTACATCCCTCGCCCCCGCAGGGGCCGATTCACCTCGCAGAGGTTCTTGCACCCCTGGGGTGTCGGGCGATAAATCACCAATCCCTGGGCGCGCTCTCTGTCAGGCAGGCCACCTGGAACAGCTGGCGGTCTTCAAGGCGGATCGCGGTCAACTGGCCGCCCCACAGGCAACCGGTATCCAGCGCGATGGCATCCGGCTTCACCATCAGGCCCAGCGCCGACCAGTGGCCGAACAGGATGGTTGCATCGGCGCTGGCGCGGCCGGGCACGTCAAACCACGGCATCAGCCCGGCGGGGATATCGCCGGCTTCGCCCTTGAACTTGAACTGCATCTCGCCCTTGGCGTTGCACACGCGCAGGCGCGAGAAGGCGTTGGTGATCACGCGCAGGCGCTTGTAGCCGGTGAGCTCATCGTCCCAGTGATCGGGCGTGTTGCCGTACATCTTTTCCAGGAAGGTCACGTAATCCTTGCCGCGCAGCACCTGCTCCACTTCGCGCGCCAGGCCCTGCGCCTGCTGCACCGTCCAGGCGGGCAACAGCCCGGCATGCACCAGCACGAAGCTGTCCTGCACATGCAGCATGCGCTGGTGGCGCAGCCAGCCGAGCAGCTCATCGCGGTCAGGCGCATTCAGGACCGCGTCCAGCGTATCGCTGTGATGCAGCGCAGCCACGCCCGCGGCCACCGCCAGCAGGTGCAGGTCGTGATTGCCCAGCACGGTGATGGCGGCATCCCCCAGCGATTTGACATGGCGCAGCACCGCCAGCGAGTCCGGCCCGCGGTTGACCAGGTCACCCACCAGCCACAGCCGATCGCGCGCCGGGTCGAAAGCGATCTGGCCGAGCAGTTGCTCGAATTCGGCGTAACAGCCCTGGATGTCGCCTACCACATAGATTGCCATCGCGTGATTCCCTTACCCCCGATTTAGCGTGCCAGCGCACCGCGGCCAAAATTGTGTTCAAGTCACGTGTCCTTACCGGTAAAATGGCGCTTTCGGCAAAAACAGGATCAGATATGAAGGCAGTCATTCTAGCAGGTGGTCTGGGTACGCGAATCAGCGAGGAAACCTCCGTCCGCCCCAAACCCATGATAGAAATCGGCGGCAAGCCCATCCTGTGGCATATCATGAAGATATATTCGGCCCATGGCGTGAACGAATTCATCATCTGCCTGGGTTACAAGGGTTACCTGATCAAGGAATATTTCGCCAACTATTTCCTGCACACTTCCGATGTCACCTTCGACATGCAGAACAACAAGATGGAAGTACACCAGAATAGTGCTGAACCGTGGAAGGTCACGCTGGTGGACACCGGCGACGAATCCATGACGGGTGGCCGCCTCAAGCGTGTGCGCCAGCATCTGGGCGACGAGGATTTCTGCTTCACTTATGGCGACGGCGTGAGCGACATCAACATCACTGAATCCATCAAGTTCCATAAAACAAAAAATACGCTGGCCACCCTGGCCGCAGTTCAACCGCCCGGGCGCTTCGGCGCACTGGATATGGACAAGCACCTGATCACCGGCTTCCAGGAAAAGCCCCAGGGCGATGGTGGCTGGGTCAATGGCGGTTTCTTCATCCTGTCTCCCAAGGTGATCGACCTGATCGAAGGCGATTCCACCATCTGGGAGCGCGCCCCGCTTGAACAACTGGCGCGCAATAATCAACTCTCCGCATACAAGCACAACGGCTTCTGGCAGCCGATGGACACCCTGCGCGACAAGAACCACCTGGAAGAACTGTGGCAATCGGGCAAGGCGCCGTGGAAGGTGTGGAAGTGAACGCGGCATTCTGGCACGGCAAGAACGTCTTCCTCACCGGCCACACCGGCTTCAAGGGCAGCTGGCTGAGCCTTTGGCTGCAGCAGATGGGCGCAAACGTCACCGGTTACGCCCTGCAGCCCCCTACCAACCCCAGCCTGTTTGAAGTAGCGCACGTTGGCCAGGGCATGACCTCCATCATCGGCGACATCCGTGATGGCGATGCCCTCATGCACGCCATGCAAGCCGCCACACCCGACATCGTGATCCACATGGCGGCTCAGCCACTGGTGCGCTATTCCTACATCAATCCTGTGGAGACCTACTCCAGCAATGTGATGGGTACCGTACACCTGCTCGAAGCCGTGCGTCGCACACCCACCATACGCGCGGTGGTCAACGTCACCAGCGACAAGTGCTACGAGAACAAGGAATGGGTGTGGGGCTATCGCGAGAACGAAGCCATGGGTGGCTATGACCCGTACAGCAGCAGCAAGGGCTGCGCGGAACTGGTGGCCTCCGCCTACCGCAACTCCTTCTTCAATCCCGAGAAATACAGCGAGCATCGCGTCGCCCTGGCGTCGGTGCGTGCCGGCAACGTGATCGGCGGCGGCGACTGGGCAGACGATCGCCTGATCCCCGACATCCTGCGCGCCATCAGCGAAAAGCGTCCTGTGGTCATCCGCAGCCCGCACGCCATCCGCCCCTGGCAGCACGTGCTGGAGCCTCTGTCTGGCTATCTGCAGCTGGCGCAGAAGCTGTATGAAGAAGGCACCGCGTATGCGGAGGGCTGGAACTTCGGCCCAAACGATGAAGACGCCCGCCCGGTGCAATGGATCGTCGAGCACCTCACGAGGATGTGGGGGCATGGCGCCACATGGCAGTTGGACGCAGGTCAGCACCTGCATGAAGCCCACTACCTCAAGCTGGACTGCTCCAAAGCCAAGATGCATCTGGACTGGCAACCGCGCTGGAACCTGGCGCACACGCTGGAAATGATCGTGGCTTGGCAACGCGCGTGGCTGATCAGAGAAGACATGCGCCTGGTTACGCTCGATCAAATCCAGCAATACGCCCGGCCCCAATCTTGATCTCAGCTAAGGCGCTGCTCACAGGATGAATAACCCAACCATTTCCCCAGAAGTTGTGTGGCACCACGCGACGGTCACGCGCGCCCGCCGCGAACAGCTGAATGGCCACGGCAGCGCCACGCTGTGGTTTACGGGCTTGTCTGGCGCCGGCAAATCCACCCTGGCACATTCGGTTGAGGAGGCGCTGCACCAGCTGGGCTGCCGCACCATCGTGCTGGATGGTGACAATGTTCGCCACGGCATGTGCGGTGATCTCGGCTTTTCCGAGGCTGACCGCAAAGAGAATATTCGCCGCATCGGTGAGATGGCCAAACTATTCGTCGAATCAGGCACCATCGTCCTCACTGCATTCATTTCGCCCTTCCGTGAAGATCGCAGGCGCGTGCGCAAGCTCATGGGAGAGAGCGATTTCATCGAGATCTACTGTCACTGCCCGCTCGAGATATGCGAGCAGAGGGATGTGAAAGGCCTCTACCAGAAAGCCAGGCAAGGACTGGTCAAGGATTTCACCGGCATCTCCTCACCCTACGAACCGCCGGAACAGGCCGAGCTCTCCGTTGATACCAGCTCCCAGTCGCTGGCCGAGAGCGTGAAGCAGGTCATCGACTACCTGAAAGCAAGAGGCATGTTGCCGCAGCATGTCTCACCCTAACTATTTATCCAGGCATCCAGCACACTTATGAGTACACCCAGCAAAGACCAACTCCGCGCCCAGATCGCCGCACTGGTGCAACAATATGCAGATCTCGCCTACGCGCCCACCACTTTCGCCCCCAGCAAGAACGTGGTGCCTCCGTCCGGCAAGGTGATCGGTGCCAAGGAGTTGCAGCTGATGGTGGAGGCCTCGCTGGACGGCTGGCTCACCACCGGCCGTTTCAACGACGCCTTCGAAAAGCGCCTGACCGAATTCCTCGGCGTGAAGCATGCGCTCACCACCAACTCCGGCTCCTCTGCCAACCTGCTGGCCTTCTCCGCGCTCACCTCGCCCAAGCTGGGCGCGCGCGCCATCCAGCCGGGCGACGAAGTGATCTCGGTGGCCGCCGGCTTCCCCACCACGGTGAATCCCATCCTGCAGTTCGGTGCCGTGCCGGTGTTTGTAGACGTGCAGCTCGGCACCTACAACATCGACACCACCAAGATCGAAGCCGCCATCACGCCCAAGACCAAGGCCATCATGCTGGCGCACACCCTGGGCAATCCGTATGACCTGGACACCATCACTGCGCTGACCAAGAAGCACAAGCTTTGGCTGATCGAAGACTGCTGCGATGCCCTGGGCTCCACCTACAAGGGTAAGCTGGCCGGCACCTTTGGCGATATCGGCACACTGAGCTTCTATCCGGCGCACCACATCACCATGGGTGAAGGCGGTGCGGTGTTCACCAACGACGATGAGCTGAAGAAGATCATCGAATCGTTCCGCGACTGGGGGCGTGACTGCTACTGCGCGCCCGGCAAGGACAACACCTGCGGCAAGCGTTTCTGCCAGAAACTGGGCGACCTGCCGGAAGGCTACGACCACAAGTACACCTATTCGCACCTGGGCTACAACCTGAAGATCTCCGACATGCAGGCCGCCTGCGCACTGGCGCAGATGGACCGCGTGGAAGAGTTCATCGCCGCACGCAAGGCCAACTTTGCCTACCTGAAGAATGGGCTGAAGAGTTGCGAAGAATTCCTGCTGCTGCCGGAAGCCACTCCCAACAGCGATCCTTCCTGGTTCGGTTTCCCCATCACCATCAAGCCGGCGGCCGGCATCAAGCGCGTGGATCTGCTGCAGTACCTAGACGAAAACAAGATCGGCACCCGTCTGCTGTTCGCCGGCAACCTGACACGCCAGCCCTACATGAAGGGGCGCAACTTCCGCATCTCGGGCGAGCTCACCAACACCGATACCGTGATGAACGACACTTTCTGGATCGGCGTATATCCAGGGTTGAGCCACGAGATGCTGGATTTCGTGATCGGCAAGCTGGAAGCCTTTTTTGGTGTAAATTTCTGATGCCGATGCTGCGCACGCCTATCGTCGAAGAAGATATCCACTTCGTGCTGGTTGCGTGCCAAAGCGAAATGCAGGCCCTCGCGGGGAAAACCCTGCTGATCACTGGCGGCAGCGGATTTGTCGGCAGCTATCTGGTTGAAAGCGTCCTCGCTTTCAACGCGGCGAATCCAGACTCGCCTATTCACCTTCTATTGCCCACACGATCCGTTGCTGCCACCCGCGCCAGGTGGCCACACTTGTTTGGTCACTCAAGTCTTGTGTGGTTTGAGTGGGATGGACGCACCCTGTCACCACCTGACTCAACTTGCGACTTCATCATTCATGCCGCCTCGCCTGCTGATCCGGCAAGCTACCTGCATGCACCCATGCAGGCGATGGAAGACATCGCGCTCGGCACCGGTGCAGTGCTGCACTATGCCCGCAGCGCCGGTGTCAGCAAATTGCTCTACCTGAGCAGCGGCGCCGCATATGGGCGCCAGCCAGCTGATCTGGAGGCTATCGCCGAATCCAGCCAACTGGCGCCAGATCTGAAAGACCCGGGCTCCTGCTATGGCGAGGCCAAGCGCTATGCCGAACTGCTTTGCCGCACTTCCAGTATCCCCGCGGTGATTGCGCGTTTGTTCGCCTTCATCGGCCCCTATCAGGATCTGAACGGCAGCTTCGCCGTTCCGGATTTCATCCAGCAAGCCACACAGCAGCACACCATCCGCATCCATAGTGATGGCTCTGCCCTGCGCACTTATTGCTATGCAGCAGACCTGACCGCCGGCCTGTGGAAGCTGCTGTTACAGGGCAACCCGGGCGAGCTTTACAATGTCGGCGCCGATGCGCCGCGTGTCAGCATACGCGAACTGGCCGAACTGATTGCCAGCCAGGTGGGCAACACGGCTGTCGTCATCGAAGGCAAAAGCACGGGTGGCTTGCGATCTCGCTATATACCAGACACCAGCCGATTCAACGCGCTCTACTCCCCGCAGTTTGACCTGATGGAAAGCCTGCGCAGAACCCTGGCCTCCTATCAACACCATCGCGCCTATACAACATGAAAGCATCCGACGCCGTCGCCAAATTTCTCGCAGCCCACAATGTGCACCATTGCTTCGAGCTAGTCGGAGGCATGATCACGCACCTGCTCGACAGCATGGCCCAGGACGGCCGCTTTAACATCACCTCGATGCACCACGAGCAATCCGCTGCCTTTGCTGCAGAAGGCGTAGCCAGGCAAACCATGGGCCGCCAGATCGCCGTTGCGCTGGGTACCAGCGGCCCCGGCGCAACCAACCTGATCACCGGCATCGGCAGTTGCTGGCTCGATTCCGTCCCCTGCCTGTTCATCACCGGCCAGGTCAACACGTATGAACTGAAAGGCGAACGCGCCATTCGCCAGCAAGGCTTTCAGGAACTGGACATCATCCCGATGGTGAAATCCATCACCAAGCATGCCGTACAGATTACCGACCCCATGCGCTTGTTGCCCGAGCTGCACAATGCCCTGTCTTCTTGTCTGTCGGGGCGCCAGGGGCCTGCCCTGATCGACATACCCAACGACGTTCAGCGCATGGACATTCCGGATGAAGTCGTAGCCGACTGGCTGGACAAGCCGCTGAAGGCTGAGCCGGCCATTACCATCGCTGCATCACAGCTGGATGAGCTAGCCACCCTTTGCGGCGATGCAAAGCGACCATTGGTCTGCATCGGTGGCGGTGCGCGCTGGGCTCCCGCCATGCCTGACTGGCTGGCACAGCTGGAGAGCCATGGCATCCCCTACGTCTCAACACTGATGGGGCATGAGCGCGTAGTCGCTGGAGCGCACTATTTCAACATGATTGGCAGCTATGGCAACCGCGAAGCCAACTGGGCAATCCAGAATTGCGACCTGCTCATCGTCATCGGTGCGAGGCTGGATGTGCGCCAAACCGGCGCCAACACCGACGACTTCGCGCGCATGGCGAAAGTGGTCCAGGTGGACCTCGACGCAGCGCAGCTTAACAATCGCATCCAGGCTGACCTGGCGATACACAGCGATGCGCAGACCTTCTTCAGGCGCTTCACTGTCGGCCCCTCCACCTTCCCCTCGAAGCATGCGGACTGGGTGGCGCAACTGACCAAACTGCGACAACAATATGCAGCAGATGAGTACAGCGATTGGGAAATCAGCCCGAGTGCCATGTTCGTCCAGCTCAACCAGGCAATGGACGGGAAAGCAGTGGATTACGTGTGCGATGTCGGTAATCACCAGATGTGGGCAGCCCAAAGCCTGCGATTGCAGGCCGGGCAAGCCGCCCATTACAGCGGCGGCATGGGGGCAATGGGCTTTGCCCTGCCTGCGGCTCTCGGCATCGCACGTACCTCAGGGCACAAGGCCATCGTCATCACCGGCGACGGCAGCCTGCAGATCAACATCCAGGAACTGGACACGCTGGCCCGCCAGCAGCTCGATGTCGCCATCATCGTGATGAACAATCACTCACTGGGCATGGTGAAAAACTTCCAGGACATGTATTTCGACGGCCGAAATCAGTCGACCAAGGAGGGCTACAGCTGCCCTTCGTTCACCGAGCTGGCCCGGGCCTATGGCTTGCGCAGCCTGCACGCGGCCACCATGGGCGAACTGAAAGTTGCGATTGATGCACTGGCGCATACCAAGGAGCCAGTACTGCTGGAAATTGCCATGCCCTATGCGACCGAGTGCCGCCCACGTTTGGCATTTGGCAGGAAACTGGACGAACAGCTTCCGTTATTGGGCTAGCTTGATGGTCTGCAGATAAACCGCTGTATGCCAAGAGCTGTTTTTTATCTCACAGAGCTGGCCGGGATTTAATGAATTTATCAGGGTCTACTTGCCAAATTCTTCAGCGTCCCCTGCAGACGCGCCACCTGATTATTTGTCAAGAAGCGCTTGGAATCGCCAACTTTACCTGAGCGTAAGAATTTTTTGTTGAATTCTTTCCCCAGCGTCAATTGGTCTGATGAATTTTCAATGGCCTTCTTGCGATTAGAAAAACTCTCGCTTCTGACTATCGCCTCTATCGCCTCGCTGCTCAAGTTATCATACCCAAGACGGGTACAGATCTTGCTCATTTCAGGCACTGGATTATTCATTAGATCTTCATATCTTGTGACTGCAAACTCAAATCTATCTTTGTTCTTCTTTAAGTACTCAAACCACGAGGACAAATGATCAGCATACGTTACTGCGTCTTTGCTGTACCCATAGCGAATAAACGATCTCAAATATTGATTAAGCTTTAATCGCCAGTAAATATGTCGAATTAACCATGTCGGGTTAAGCACCCTCTTCAGGCCTCCCCCTTTCTCTACGTATTGCTCAATATCAGGTTTCGAGATATTGCTCTTGATAGCATTACGCCGAAAGTAAAAAAATGAGGACACGAACGTATCTTCTATGTCACGGAAGATATACACAATCTTGGCTTTTTCTCCATCCGCTTGCTGTGCCAACCGGCTTTCGAAATCTTCCGGCATATCGTGGAGCTTGAAAACACCGCCTGCATCCATCGCACCTTCACTTCCAATCTCCTTGTTTACATCAGCCGCAATCTCAGAATGAGCGCTATTTAACGCCCGAACAGGAATGCTTGTAGCTTTAGCAATCATTCGTGTCAGCCACGTATTGCCACTCTTGGGATATCCCACAACAAATATCTGCGTCATGTTAAAACTTTTTTCATTTAGTCATCTGATTATCGGGCAACTACCATACGTATTATAACAATCCACATCCCCAGAAGTGGCCTCGCAAATTCGGACAGCCCGTTAAGTGTTCGTCCTGCTCAGCCCAAGCTGTGGCTATAGCGGCGCTCAAGGGCGACAAGACCTTGGTCAACTTCACTGCCGATTGCCCAGCAATGCCAGATACTGGAACTGGCCCGCTCGAGGGCATACCACCGTCCCAGCCTGATTCGGCAGAAGACACTGCCCTGATGCACAGGATCGACGAACTGCCTCTGGAGCATCCGTGCCGGACCACGCACGCTGAGCTGGCTCCTCAAGCGCGAAGGCAAGCCGGACGGCCGCCGTCGGGTATCCACCCAAATGGAGCGCATGAGCATCCATGCGCAGTATCGCAAGCTCAGTGGCATCCGGCGCACAAGGTTTATCCATATTTGCTGCGCAACCAGCCGATCACTCGCCCCAATCACGTTTGGGCGACAGACATCACCTACTATCCCGCTGAAGCGGGGGCTTCGGCGTGTCTCCAACACCCTGGCCACGGACTTCTGGATCGAGGCAGTACAGGAAGCGATCAACCATTGCGGTAGGCCTGAAATCTTCACCCCCGAACAGGGCTGCCAGTTCACCAGCCTTGAATGCACGGAGCTACTGAATGACAACGGCTTCCAGATCAGCATGGATGGCTGAGGCCACAGGCGGGACAACGTGTTTGTGGAGCGGCGGTGGAAGAGCGTCAAGGTATATCCGCATGCCTACGACAGCGTAACCGACGATCGGGCGATACCTTGCGTTCTACAAGCAACGCCGGCCGCACTCGTCACTTGACGATGAAACACCGGATGAGTTCTACTTGGACTGCTAGGCAATACACCGCAAGGCTTCACTTAAGAAACCGGAAATTCTGATCAACTTCACGGCTGAAGCATATTTACCAGCCCTTTAGCTATATATCGCGACCCCTCAATGGATAAGTGATCGTCATTACGATAGAGCATTTTCCCCTCTTTCATCGCCCAGCACTTGTCGTCATCGCACAATTCTGCCGCTGCATCGTATATTTTGACCGTCGGATAATTCTTAAGAACAGATAGGACCGTTCGACGGTAATCATCGTTGCGTTTGTTGTACTCTTGCCTTGAAATTGCACATGGGGTTTTCAGTTTAGTCGTAAAGCTTACTGGCCTGTTGCTCTTGATGCATAGTGCCGGATCAAAGCCGAGCTCGGGAACATCCAGAACGAAGATTATTTGCTTGTGTTTCGCGATCAGGCGTTGGATGGTGTTTCTCATCGCCATCTCGAAAATCTGACGGTAGTCAGTGACCTCTGGTCTGTCTTTCAAGGTAATGATTCGTTGCCCTACGTCTTTTTCGTTATAACCCTCGCCCGTGAGATATATTGGCCCTCGAGAAGACATTACAACCGTCCTGATCGAACTAGTTCTTTCTACAAATAAAAGTACGCGATTTGTATACTCTACACAACCATCGATCGCCCCTTTCTCAAATGCGCCAACGTCATAGAATGGCATGCACCCTCCCCGACCAAGATTCAGCACATTTTCTTTCGAGTTGCTAGTTGCTTCGGCAAGCCCAGGATACAAATGATTGCTATGTGAATCGCCCACTACAATAATAGTTGGGCGCACATTTTTCTTCGCCTCTACACAATATTCACCTTTAACTCTGGAAAGTTCTGGATAAGCTTCTCGGCATTGTTCATTATCTGAATATGGCCATCCAAATGGATCATTTTCCTGACTTTCAGCGTTGAGTCTAAATGACAACCCCTCTCTGGAGAAAGTGTTGTAACCGACAAACCCAACCAAGAAGATCAACACGCACAGAGCAGTTGTTTTGCCCCAGTGCTTGCGCCCATAGCGTATTGGCCTTTCAACCAGACGATAGGTCAGCCAAGCCAGCAAGAAACTCAATGCAACGCCAGCAATGCGCATACCGATTGAGGGCGTCTCTGATTCAACGATTCTCGCAAATGCGAGTAGCGGCCAGTGCCAAAGATAGAGCGGATAGCTGATCAATCCCACAAAGACCATCAACCTGTTAGATAGAAACTTTCTATTGCCCCAGGCATCTGGCCCCGCAAAAATCAGTAGCCATCCCCCCATTACCGGTGCAAGTGCCCACCACCCGGGGAATAGCAGTCCCCTGTTCAGACCGATTACAGCAGACGCGATCAGCAGCAACCCCAAAATCGATGCCCAATTGTTCAAAGCTGTTTCGCGTTGTGCTGCTGGCACTTGTTGTCGCGAAAATGCCGAATGAAACACCCAGTGCTTCAGCCACACCGTAAACTGCAAGCGTTTGAATAACTGCAAATAAGCCAGCACTGCGCCAGCCAAGAGTTCCCAAAATCGGGTTTGTGGCAGAAAAAACGTTTTGACCGCATCTTGCGCTATACCGCCCACGTTCAGGCCAAAAGACAGCACGCCTAGCAGACCCACAACTGTCAACACCTTCAGTCGTAACCGCCAAGCACCCCAGATAAGGAGTGGATAAACCAGATAGAACTGCTCTTCAATGGCCAGAGACCAAAGGTGCATCAATGGTTTCAGTTCTGAGGCAATATCGAAATATCCCGCCTCATTCCAGAGTGCAAAGTTCTGCACAAATCCCGCCCCGGCTGCCATGTGCTTTCCCAGCTGTGCAAACTCCTCGGGCAACAGTGTGAACCAGCCAAGTGCATAGGTCGCTACCAGTACGAGAGTGAGGGCAGGGAAAATGCGTTTAACGCGATGAGCATAGAATTCTAAAAACCTGAAGTCATCTCGCACCAGACTTTTGAAGATAATGCTCGAAATCAGGAAGCCGGATATGACAAAAAAAATGTCCACTCCCACAAAGCCGCCTGGCAACACTGCAGGGAATGCATGAAAGATGACAACAGAAAGAATTGCTACCGCACGCAGCCCGTCAACATCAGGACGATAAACAGGGTGGAAGTTGTGTTCTTGAGTGGTAGAGCTAGTACGTGGCACGGCTTTGTTTGTTATTGATTGCTCTGAAGTCCTGCATTCTACTTGCTCTCGTTTGAACTGTCTGTGCGAAGTCGAGAACCCAACCTTTTTCGGGGTATCATCCTACAAACAGCTCTCTGCCGCAAAATTTAGAACTGAGCGAAAACGCATATCAATATGCCGCCCCTTTTCAGGAGCCACCCTAATGTTTGGAACATCGCGCATACAAAATAACCGCCAATTTTTACTGGCTTCTCTAACACTTATTGTGTGCGGTTTCACCTATTTCACCCGCTCTGCACTAGGTGGCTTACTGCCGGTATGGTCAGACGAATTCTTCTATTACCTCAACGCAAAAAATTTTTTTCTGAACTCAACGCTTGAAGCTGCTTTCACTTACACAGGCCAAGGTTCAATCCTGTTTCACGCGGACGCACACGGCTTTGCGTATCCTCTACTACATGGAACCATCGCCTGGATTTTTGGTTTTCACCCTCTTAACATTCCACTTACCAATCTTTCTCTTGTCGCGCTTTCACTATTAATTATATTCTTGTCAGCCAACCTTAAAGCCGAGCAGAAACTGACCATGGCAGTCTGCCTGTCAGGTTTTTTTGTAGTCCCGTTTTACACATTTACCTACATGCAGGAATCACTGCATCTTTTCTTCGCAACTGTTCTCAGCCTTCTGCTGATAATCATCTACAAAGATGCCCGCCCCAAAGCCAGAACAATTGTAATTTACCTGCTGATAATTTTGATTGCCGCACTTTTCAGAAATATTTGGCTCTTCTGGTCAATAGGGTTGCTACCACTGGCTACCAACAAAAAGAGCCTGTTACTTTACGCGCTAATTTTCATTATATTTTCAGGTATCGCATTCCTTGCCATCAAGCTGCTTTATGACCCTTTTTCCAGCGGATATTTCAGCCAACTTACACTGGTCATTCAACAGGGCAACCTCACGTCCATCGCCTTATCCTTAATTACTCACCTATTTACCAACATCAAACTTTATTTCACTCCCGGTTCAGGACTTACCCTACTCTATTTTGCCGCAAGAACAATAATAGCTTTCGGCACTGCAGGTTTATTTATCCTGTCATATCGCAACAATGATCGGTTATATCGTGCAGCAATGCTTATCTGCTTTGTCAACCTGGCTCTCCTGCTCTATGCTCCTCTCGAGGGAACACGCTCCATTTCACCGCTGTTTTATCTTGTTACGATAATTTTCGTGTACCGCAGTCAAGAAACATGGTCCACCACTCTCCTTGTGTTTACTCTCGCTTTGTTGCCATTTACATATCTTCCACTCTCAGAAGAACTCTCAGAGCGAAGTCGACAATTCAGCAGCTATTATGCAAACACAAGTGCTGTTGCGGCATATGATGCGTTGGCAACCGAGGCAGATGTCAAAGATGCTCCGTTAGTCTATCTTGCCGAACTGCCAAAAGACTACTCACCTGACTTGCTTCTGTTGCCATTACAAACCACTTCCGGCAAGCCGATAAAATACGCTGTCAACTATTCAGCAGTTGCCATTAACTTGCGGCGTAATTACGATTTCGTTTTATCAAAAACAAGGCGAAGCGCGGTGGATTTCATGAAAGAGGTAACTAGTAACTCGTACTGCACACTCTATCGATTGAAAAAATAATCTAGCGCCAGGTGGCTGCAGCAAACATGTTGGTGAATGCTACCCCGCACCACCGCACATTACTGTAATTGTACGGCCTCCTTCTTGAAGCCGCTCTCTTAGCAGCGTTTTCATCTGGCGCAGCCAGGCAGTTACGGCCCCTTAAAGTAGGGAGGCTCTCTTAGGACGGCCCAATTCACTACCAGAACTTGGCTACTCTAGAAAATTCTGTCAGATGAAAAATTACCCCAGCGAAGACATGCAATCCGAATAGCCTCATGCACCATGTAAATTGCTTGTTATGCAAACTCCCTGAGCCCCCAGACTGCTGCTGTCTCAATAAGAATTCTAATGAGACAACAAACAGTATCCACAGGGCAATTTGACCACTCCACAAAAAATTACCTTCTATCATGTGCCGACCTGACTCCGCCAATAGATAGGTATAAGAAGCGCCGCCTGCAAAGAGAATCCAAGCAAGTACCATGCGCTGCGATTTTAGAACTTGTCGCGCATAACAAAAAAACACTGCGAGGGGGAATAATATTGACAGAAACAGTTTGGGAATTAGCCAATTCGAGTAATTTGTCATAACCGCTAGCGGTGCCAGTATGATGTTCCTTTTCTCCTGAACCGTACCCAAAACTTGCTCGGCGCTATAGCTGAACCAATATTGGAAACCCAGCACGAGCACTGAAGGTAACAAAATTCCATATAAAATTAGAGTTGGAGAGACTTCTCTACGAAAGGTGGGAATAGCCAGTAGCAAAGCCAGCGAAGGTAGTATGACAATCGTGAAGCTGGGTTTAGCAAAAGCACAGAGCAGTGTTGTTAGTGCGCAGATTGTCAGTGTTTTTGCGAACTGCCTATCTACGGCTGCATTTGACATGACCGCAAATCCAAAGATGAGAAGCGCCAGCGGTTTCAGCAGAAACATTGTCGGACTGTGAACGACATTAATGCCGATGTAGCCGAAATACAGGTGTTTATCTATTGGAAAAAAAAGCTGAAATGGCGCGACTAATAGAAGTGCGACGCTTAATCTGGCTGCGGCCCATTCCGACACAGCGTACTCTCGCAGCAGTTTGTAAATCAGCCCCACAGTTGCGCCGATCGAAATCAGCACTACGACGGTGCAGGCTGCTGCGAGACTAATGGGGAAAATCTGCTGCAGCATGATAATGCTGCCTTGCAGGAGCGGATGTGGTGTTTGCAGAGTATGTGTCGCCAGCATTTTGGCGGCAAAATTCTGATGTGCCAGAAAATCATTTGCCAAAGCTGACAGGCGATTGACCAGCGGAGCAAAGAGAATTATCGATAATACTGCCACCCCCAAGGTTGAAGGGTGTGCAATTTCCTGACGAGCCTTCACCTGTAAATCGATCATTAATTTGTGTAGGTATTTACTCAGCACAACGTACTCTTTTCCTATTTCTCGATTTTGGCCACGAACGAGCCGCTCATCCTTGATTGATCAAACCTGCGACAGAGCGCGCAATTAGCGCAACGTCATCCTCTCCCATACCTACCCATAGCGGCAGACGTAATAAACGATCTGACAGGTTTTCAGTATTTGTCATGGCGCCATTTGTTCTGGCATACCGCTTACCTGCAGGCGAAAGATGCAGGGGGACATAATGAAAGACTGAGTGGATTCCTTGTTGCTTCAATCCTTCAATAACTTGAGTCCGGGTTTCCAGCGAATCAAGCAAGATATAGTACATATGCGCATTATGCTGACAGTCGTGGGGAATAATCGGGCGTCTTAACCTACCCGCGCGTTCCAATGAAGCAAAGGCTTCATGATACTGACTCCAGACTCCCAAACGACTGGCCGTAATTTTTTCGGCCTCTTCCAGTTGCGCGTAGAGAAAAGCCGCAATGACCTCCCCTGGCAAATACGATGACCCGACATCCATCCAGGTGTATTTATCAATCTGCCCGCGAAAGAACTGACTTCGATTGGTGCCTTTTTCCCGGATGATTTCTGCGCGCTCAACGAGGGCTTTGTCGTTAACAATTAGCGCGCCACCTTCCCCACTAATCACATTCTTGGTCTCGTGAAAGCTGTAAGCGCCCAGATCCCCTATACTGCCCAGGGCGCGCCCCTTGTAAGTTGCCATTACACCTTGTGCCGCATCTTCCACCACCTTCAGGCCGTGGCGCTTGGCAATGGACATGATCGTATCCATCTCACATGCCACACCGGCATAATGCACGGGGGCAATCGCTCGTGTGCGAGGTGTAATTGCCGCCTCAATCAGGCGCTCGTCCAGGTTTAATGTATCTTCACGTATGTCCACGAAGACCGGTACGCCGCCCCGCAATACAAATGCGTTTGCCGTAGACACGAAGGTGTAGGAAGGCATGATGATCTCGTCGCCGGGCTGAATGTCCAGCAACAAAGCTGCCATTTCCAGGGCTGCAGTACATGAGTGTGCCAGCAATGCCTTGCTGCATCCCGTTTGCTGCTCAAACCAGGTATGACAACGCTTGGTGAACGGCCCATCGCCTGACAGCTGACCGTTGAAATGAGATTCAGCGATGTAATACAGCTCTTTACCGGTCATGTACGGCTTGTTGAATGGTATTTTCATCATTACCCTTGGCTCCCGATTGCTACTCCCACCACAATAAAGCTCACTCCAATAATTTTTGGCGAAGTGATGGGCTCATTAAATAACATTGCGCTCAATACGATCACGAGAACAAAGGCTAGACTCATAAAAGGATATGCATGGCTCAATTGCAGCTTGGCAACGGCTGCCATCCATGTAACCGATGCGAGTAGTGCAGCCAGGTAGGCACTAATCACCCAGTAGTTGAGCAGCAAGTGCAGCAGAAACCGGGCTTTTTCTGCACCATCTTCTGGTAAAGCACCGGCCAGCTGGACTTGCCACTTGATCACAAGCTGGCCATAGACTGTTAGCAGGATTGTGCTCAGGATATACAGATAACTCATTTGGTCAGCCTGTGATAAAGATCAATGGGGTTGCGAAAGCGAAAACCCAAAGTTGAATAAAGATTCACCACCGCCAGATTGCTGGCTGAAACGGAACTCACCAGTTCAGCATAGCCATAGTCAAACAGCGCCCTACAAACCGGAGTCCACAAGAATTTTGCCAGGCCTCGACCACGTATAGACTCGGCAACGGCATGCAAGACCAAGCGGTTACTTTCTACGGCAATGAATCCAACCACTTCACCTCTGTACAACAGGTCATAAACTTTGCCAGCACCATGAAGTTGAGCCAACCAGTTGTCATAGCGCCGGTCAGCCTGCTCTTTGGGCAAATTGAAGTCGCGGTGAAAACGTCCATGTGCAAATGCACCGTGGCAAATTTCCAATAATTTGTCCAGGGAGACATCTTGTGTAATGCCCACATCTGCGGAGTCATATGCCAGAAATCGATCAGCCTTGCAGTAGGGCTCAATCAAAGTGTCGCAATAGTAAAAGCCATACTCATGTAGCAGCTGCTTTGCCCGCAACGGCTCTGCTCTGACTGTGTAATGCCCCGGCACGCGTGCTGCCACTTCGAGTGATTCAGGTGACAACTCCTTGATCTCATAGGTGTCGATTCCGAATACAGCAGCATCCCACGGAGAGGACTTAATATTTGGTGGAAGAGTCATCAAAAGTAGTGTGTCTGACGATGTACAGGGGGCGACGCTTCACCTCGTCGAAGGCCTTGCCAAGGTATACGCCCAGAATTCCGAGAATGCTGATGATTATGCCGCCCAGAAAATATATCGAAACAATCAGGCTGCTCCACCCGGTAATCGGGATGCCGTGCACCAACGCACGGTAGGCGATGTAGCCGCCATATATAAAGGCCAATGCGGAGACAGTGAACCCAAAATGAATCGATAAACGCAGCGGTTTGTCCGAGTAAGCGATAATGGTTTCACTCGCCAATTTCCAGAGCTTGCGGAATGTGTAGGACGTGTGGCCTGCGAAGCGTTCATCATGTTGCACATCGATGCTGCTTGTAGGAAATCCCAGCCAGCTCACGAGACCGCCAAAAAAACGCAGTTGCTCGCGCATGCCCCGGAAGCTCATTACCACTTTGCGCGAGACGATGCGAAAGTTACCTGTTTCTCCGTCATAATCAATATCGGCCAAATAGCTGAAGACGCCGTAGAACATCCAGGACGCAAGTCGCTTAAGTACGGGATCCTGACGGCGCCCACGCCTGGCCAGCACAACGTCGTAACCCTCCTGCGCTTTGGCATAGAGACGGGGAATTTCCTCGGGGCGATCCTGCAGATCACAATCCATGACAATCACCCAATCTCCATCGCAATAATTGAGCCCCGCTGTGATGCCATAGTGCTGGCCGAAATTGCGACTAAATTGAATACCCTTGATTCGAGCGTCGCGTTTTGCCAACTCGACAATCATGGGCCACGAACGGTCGCCGCCGCAGTCTTCCACCAGCACAATTTCAAAATCGTTTGTGATGGTCTCCAGCGATGCCTTGAGGCGTCGGTATAACTCGTCAAGGCAATCCTCAGCCCTATAAACGGGAATTACAACGGATATATGAGGCATAAATAATCAACAATTAGTCTATTTCTAAAGCGGCCCATTGAGAATAATGGGCATCACACCACCAAGCTCAGCAATCCCGCAACTCCTGCGTTATCGAGAGTCTCGGACCAGAAAGTGCATATCACCTATTATTTCCGAGCTCGGGGCTTGAATTTCCACCACCCTGTCACTGTGCTCTTCCAGCCACCTCCGTAACGCGGCGCGGTTGTCCATTTTACTTTGATTTATTCCGTTCTGCGTTTCAATTCCTGTTGCGTCTAGCACGCACCATCCACGCTGAAGATCGAGATTCTGCTTGATTTTCTCTTCTGGGAAATACATTTGAGGACGTACGACCCCAAAGCTGTTTGGCGCAGGATGCTGAAGAATGTAATAGATCAATGGAATGTTATCCAGCGCAAGCAACAGCTTATTTCGGCACCCATTTGCGCTATACGTTTCCACAAGCTTATTTAGCACAGCTGCATAGCGAGGGGTCTCTGAAATTCCACGTAACGGTGAAATGTCTAAAGTTACCCTGTTGGCAGATATTACCGGCTGGCTTGTTGGGTGGTTGTAGGTAAGTGCAATTGTGCCAAGGATAACCAGCCATATCGCAATAATCATTTTTGCCCTACGGGAAAGATTGCCTTTGCCTAGCGACTCCCACAGTATTATTAGCAATCCTGCCGCTGGCCCCGCAAAATGAACCATGCCCTGGATAATGGCTGTGTTACTTCCAACAGCAACTGCGGCGGGGATTAGTATAAATCCGCTCACTGCAACAATGTGCATACGACTCAATGCATCACCCTTGATTGCGCCCCACATCCGCCTCATGGCCAAGCCGAATAAATTCAATCTAATTTTTATGCCGGCAATAAATTGCAGTCCTCTCGCATTTAGAGGTTGCGGGGTATCGTTATGCAAGCTGATTTCGCCTAACCAGCGGAACACAGCAAAGTAAAGCAGATAGAAGATCGCTCCCGGCAATTGTGAAACCCACAACCACCCCGGGAACTCGTGCTGCGACTCAACAAGGTAGGAAATAAGTGACGCAATACAAAAAAGTGTTACCAGCAAGCTCAAATTTGTTTGAGCGGCTGCATGCTTGTTATTGCCAAGTTTCCTGTAAAAATATAGCGCCAACAGATAGAGTATTGCTGCTTTTAAATAAAATTTCAGGATCAACCAAATACGATGGAGTAGCTCGTGCAAACTGGAGTCATGCCCAGCCGGCGCTGTTAACATGGAACTCATTCCAACCGATGAAATGTAAAACCCCCACAACAGAAGTGTAAGCAGAACGAAACTGGGCATTAATGGTGAGCGCCGGATTGCCGGATCCATCACCCACAAAATTGCGATTATCAAGATCATGGCAACCACCACGGCCGCATGCATGAATCCCGCAAGTGCAAATAGCACACCGCTTAAAAAGTGAAGCAGATGCCTAGTTCTTTGCGAAGCATCAATAGAGAAGAAATAGGCTCCTGCGCCAAAAAGGAAGAACACCATCGCAAATGGTTTTGGACCCAGGATAGAGTCCAAAGAAACCAGTATGCTGAAGCATATTGCTATGGGCACAACAGGAGATCTGAAGCGCCGCTTATCTATTCCCAGAAAAAATACTAGTGCGCTCAGCAATAACAGTATGTAATTTAAATAGCGAAAATGCAGAAACTCGCTCAGACCAAACTTCATTAATAGCGCATGCACCAAATAGGCAGCTGATTGCGGCTGCATTCTGTCCAGCCCGTAGCCATTTGCCGCATCCCAAGACATGCGTAGAAACAGAGCATCATCCTCGATCCAGGCAGCCCCTCGCCCAGGCGCGACAATTAACATCAAACAGGCGAAAATAAACAGTACAGCAAACCATAACAGATATATTTTCCATTGGGCTTGCTCTCGAATTGCGTGTGTCATATTAGACAAAATTCATCCTCAAACTATAGACCGGCCGTTTCTTCATCTTCCCTAAGGAAGCGCTGAATAAGTCTGATGTGTCGTTCCCGCTAAAATGGGAACCCAGTTGTGTCAACAAGCTGGATACCGCCTTCGCGGGTATGACGACCTATTTAACGCTTCCCTAATAGACTGGGGCATCCGTGAGCCCATTTTGCCTCACCCCCGAGCAAGCGAGATCATACCAGCATCACTCAACAGTAGATTGATCCGGCCAGGTTACGGTTCAGGAATTACCCCAGGAAATTACTCTGATTCACGAGTCCATGAACACCTCCAATTGCATTTGTGGCCCAATGGGTTGCCTCAATGCCAATATTGTGTCTTCTTTATTGGACAATCATTCCGGAAAGACTCCGGCTGACAGACATATCAACCGTTTCTCTCAAAACGAGCTGAGCCGAAGCATCGCCACGAGAGAACTCTAATTCTGCTAAAGTACGCGTCATGCAAATGACCAATATCCAACTGTATTTGCGCCTACTTGGCTACGTGAAAGCCTATTGGCGCATGTTCGCAATTTCACTTATCGGAACTGCGGTGGTTGCCTCCACAGAACCGCTGGCACCCGCCCTCCTCAAACCCATGCTGGATGGCACCTTTGTGCATAAAGATCCGGCGATGATGCGCATGGTCCCTTTTGTAATTCTGCTGCTCTTTTTCGTGCGAGGGGTTGCGAGTTTTATCAGCGCTTACGCAATTAACTGGGTAGCTACCAAGTTGGTCATGGATTTGCGCAGTCTGATGTTCAACAAGCTGCTTACTTTGCCCACCCGATATTATGATGACCACGCCACCGGCAATCTCATCTCCAAATTGACCTACGACTCGTATCAAGTAACCAGCGCAGCAACTGATGTTGTGACTGTCCTGGTACGCGACAGCATCGTCTTGGTCGGCTTGATGGGCTGGCTGTTCTATCTCAACTGGAAGCTGACCCTGCTGAGCCTGTTAATGGCCCCCATTATTGCTTACGTTATCAGAGTCAGTAGCAGGCGCATGCGCAACAATAGCCGCGACGCGCAGCAAGCCATGGGCAATGTTACTCAGGTAATCGAGGAAAGCATTTCTGCTCATAAGGTAGTTAAATTATTTGGTGGGCAAAAATATGAAAGTGCCCGCTTCAATGAACAAACCAACTGGGTTCGCCGCCATGCGATGAAACAGGCGGTTTCCAGTGCTGCCAACGTGCCGATAGTACAGATGGTCATCGCTTTTGCACTTGCAGCAGTTGTTTATATGGCCACCCTGCAATCTCACGCAGACGAGGTGACCGTTGGCGGGTTCGTTTCGTTCATTATGGCCATGTTGATGTTAAGCGCACCACTCAAGCGCCTGACAGGCATAAATGAAAATTTGCAGCGTGGATTGGCGGCCGCTGAGAGCGTATTTTCCCTGCTGGATACAGACAGTGAAATTGACAGCGGCACCAAAGCGATAGAACGTGCACGAGGTGAACTGCTATTTGACAATGTCTCGTTCCACTATGCCGCAGATACGCAGCCTGCGCTGAAAAATATCTCGCTACACGTACGTGCGGGGGAAAATATTGCACTAGTTGGTGGTTCGGGTGGGGGGAAAACCACTCTTGCTAACCTTGTACCACGCTTCTACACGCCATCCAGCGGATCTATTCTGCTCGATGGCATTAATACAACAGATCTGACGCTTGCCAGCCTGCGTGCCAATATTGCTCTAGTCAGTCAGGAAGTAGTTCTGTTCAACGACACGGTTGCCGCCAATATTGCCTATGGACAAACGCGCAAGGTGACTATCGAGGAGATCGTTTCCGCGGCTCGCGCTGCTCATGCCCTGGAGTTCATAAATGCATGGCCCAATGGTTTTGACACAATCGTCGGCGAACGCGGGGTCAAGCTATCCGGCGGACAGCGCCAACGCATCGCCATTGCGCGCGCAATTCTCAAGGATGCGCCGATTCTAATCTTGGACGAAGCGACATCGGCGCTGGATAGTGAATCCGAACGCCATGTACAGGCTGCGCTGGAAGCGCTGATGAAGGGTCGCACTACATTAGTTATCGCCCACCGACTTTCGACTATTGAGAATGCCGACCGAATTGTGGTACTTCAGAAGGGAGAAATAGCGGAAATTGGCTCTCATAGCGAATTGCTCGCCAAGGATGGGATTTATGCTCGTTTGCACAGTATCCAATACGCCTCGTCCGTTGCCGCGGCGCTAAGCGATCCCATTGAGTAGGAGCCTTAGGCAGGAGGTCACAGCCGCGGCATTGGACCAGCGTAGCACTGGCTGCAACCAATGAAGCTGCGCCTCCTGCTTGGCGATTTGCGTATGACTATATCGCCGGAAAGTTGCATTAAATGTCTCTCTGCCTACGATTCCCAGTTTGACTTATGGTTGTGGCATCGCCCGCTTAAATCAATTCGTCCTCACATGTCTGCCCTATGAAAATATCGGATTTGATCCATCGCCTGAAGAATCGCCACAAGCAACAAACGGTCATCACCTTCACCGGAGGCATGGGCGCACAGATCATCAGCGCAGCGATCTATTTCTTTTTGCAGGACAAAGGGCAAGAGGTCGTTGCCGATCTGTCTTACTTTGACAAGAACGAAAAGGTGGCCCGTGTCGGCAACAAGGGCGAGGTGTCGCACTGGTCCTGGCAATTGTCGCTTTTCGGGCTTGCACCCGATTCATTTCAATCGGCCACCAACTATTCCAGGCGCACAGTCAACCTGATTGAAGATGGTCCCGTGAAATCCAGGCTGTCGATTGAGGCCTTACGCGAGCCCGCGATACAGGCACGCTTTGCCCTTCCGGATGATTGTTTGAAGGATCTGCCGCTCAAGCCGGGCAGTTATCTGTGCATACATGTACGTCGTGGCGATTACGTCAATGTCGCAAGCCACTTGGTATCGGACGAGGAGTTTTTTCAGATCGCCGAGCGCTTCAAGGGGTTGCTCAATCATCTGGTCGTTGTTTCCGATTCGCCGATCGAGGCAGGCTTTCGTGAGCGGATTTCTGCCAGTTACGCCGAAGCCACGTTTCTGGACAATATCGATGCATTCACCACGCACTGCGTGATGCGTAAGGCGCGCATTCTGGTGTGCTCCAATAGCCAATTCAGTTTGATCGCTGCCCTGCTCAATCCGGCCGGTTTGGTTGTATTGCCGAAGCAATGGTTTGGGCCCGGCGATGAAGCATTGGAAGCGCCCATTCATTCAAGCTGTAACTTCCAGATTCTGAACTGAGACGCCCTGCCCGGTCTTCTATCACAAAGTGCACCTTTACACGATCCTTGCCCCGGTAGGTGTGTATCGAATACTGCGATTTAGCCGTGCGTCAACAATGCGCCAGGGAAATAGCGCGGGTGTTGTTAACCTGCACTTTCGTCCATAGGGACACCTTGCACTCCGGGTATTGGGCGATTCATCGGACAACATCGTGCAATGAATTGCGCTCCTACACTAACCTTGGGCCTGCGAAAGATTGGACGCTACAATCTCTCTGTGACTTCGCTACTCTACGCTGAGGATGAACGACGAGAGGAGGTTGCTGGCCCCCGTAGTATGGTCAGCGCGACTGGAGTGCAGACAGGATGCCATCCACTGCTTGCTCTGTTCCAATTGCCGGCACATCTGATAGCGGCAGGCGGTTTGCCCGCCAGTCTGCGTAGGCTTTTTCCAACAGAGATGCTGCGCCAGCCACGTCGTCGTAATCCGCCACGTAGCAGTTGCGTTCGTGCAGCATGCGGTCGAGCTGCGGATTCTGGTGGGTGAGGGCGATGATCGGGCGGCCGGTCCAGAAGTACTCATACACCTTGGACGGAATGTATTCTCTTGTGTCTTCCAGGTTGCCGTGCACCATCAGCAGGCAATCCATCCGGTGCATCAGGTCCACCACCTGCTCGCGTCCTGACTTTCCGGTGGCTAGCGAATACTCCAGGCGGCCGAAGCCAATGAACACGTCCTGCAGCTTGAGTTGTTCGATTTCCTTCTGAGCCGGCGCATCCATGCTGCCGCCGTAGATGTGTACCAGCATCTGGCCGCGCAGCTCCGGGCGCTTTTGCAGCAGGGCGGCCATGGCAGTTACCACTGGCTTGAGCGAGCGCGTTGGCGACAACGAACCAAAGTGGCCAATGATCATCTGCTCACCGCGCTTATACCTGGCCGTGTTCTTGAATGGCTCAACGCCTGGCAGGATCACTACGCCGCGGCTGCCAAGTTCGGGGTGGCGCTTGCGCGCGCTCTCCAGCGCCCCCTCGGTGAACCACCACACCAGGTCGGCATGGCGGCAGATTTCACCCTCCAGCCTGGCCATGTATTTTTCGTTACGGCTTTTCTTGCCGCCGCCGAACACCATGGGATCGTGGATTTCCGCGATCCACTTGATGCCGGTCAGCTTCTTCAGCCACAGGCCCGCAATGTGCGCAGAGTAGGCACCGCCGGTACTGTACACCACGGTGGGTTTATGTTTGCGGATCAGCCAGAGAGACCGCAAGGTGGCAGGCAGCGCCCAGGAGGCATGGCTCTGCAAGCCGAACAACAGGCGCTCGATCACGATGAATGGTGCCAGCAGCAGCGACACGACCAGCCCGATGAGGCGGTAGATAACACCGCGGCCGAAGCGCATTGCCACCAGGTGGCGCAGGTCGAAGCGCAAACCGGATGGCCCCCACGGCAGCAGCTGCAGGTGCTCGAAGCGCTGGTCATGGTTGCCGGAAACGCCGCTCAGCACGCTGAAGGTGATCCCGCGTTCGGCCAGGTGCGGCAGCTTGTCGGTGATGGTCTGGCTGGCGGCACGGCCATCCATGTTGAAGCAGTGCGACAGGATCAGCCAGTGCTCATGGTTTGGTTGCGGCGATGTCATGGGCTCGCTCATGATTATGCGCGCCAGCGCTTGAGCCGGCGTTTGAGTTTGTAGGCCAGCCGCTTCAGCGGCTTGAGCCGATGCGGATACCAGTTCGACTGGTACACCACGCCCATGTAGTGGCGGGCCAGGATGGCTTCGTCGATGCCCATGCCGCGGTCGTGCTCGTATTCTTCCAGGTACAGATAGGCCTTGAAGATCGGCTCCTTCGGCAGCAGCGGAATGGACTGGAATTTGAGCAGCGCCTCGCCATACCAGGATGACTCATACGGGTGCGCCACAATGGCGGCGAGCATGTTACTGCCCTCGTTCTTCAACTTGCCCGCCAGATCCTGCCAAACCTTGCGACTCCAGATCACCGGGAAGGGGTTGTAGCTGTAGGAAGGGCCATGCCGGCCAAATACTTCGCGCATGTTCTGAGACATCTTCTCGTAGAACTGCTCGGTTTCGTGGATGCCGTTGGCCAGACAGAACTGCATGAATGGTTTGCCTTCATGCAGGATGGTGTAGGGCTCACCATTGGCGGCAATGAAATCGTTGGTTTGAAAGTCGCGGATGAAGCGCGAATCGGAATCGATGCAGACGTAGTTATCTTGCGGGTTCACCCGCCAGAATTCAGCTTTGACGATCTGTTGCGAGATGTGGCCGGGCAAGGCGTGGAAGTCGGCTAGGGAGATGTCCGGGTTGGTGGCAATGACCTGCTCGTCGGTGAGCCAGTTCACATAGTCGTTGCCGATGCGTTCCTTGAACATGGCCAGATCGGCTTCGGGCACTGCGATGAACAGGGGCAGACAATCCCGGTTGAAACGACGCACGCTTTCCACCATGGTGGCGGCGGCAGTCAGGTCGCCGCGATAGCTTTTGCAGAAGATGGAGATATTGCCCATGTAAAGTCCGGTTAGTTATGGTGTTTTATATCATGAACGATTTTTTCCACCACAGTGGTCGCGAACTGCTCTGAGCTGAATTGCCGGCCTGCGGCGCTGTTCATGAATTTCGCCATCGCTTCCTGGTAAGCCGCATATGCATCCGACCCCACGCCCTGCAAATAAGCATGCACTGCCGCGGTATCCCTGAAATTGCGCCGATCGACAAAGCAGTCCGCGGGGATGTGCTCCAGCACGTTGTCCGCCCCCCAATAGATGGGCACGCAGCCATACATCATGCTGTCCAGCATCTTTTCGGTAATGTAGTTGGAAAGATCCTTGCTGTTCTCATAACACCACGAGAATTTGCTGCGCCGCAATACGTCTCCCTTGTCGCGCACTTCCCCGCGATAGCTGGGGAAGGGCTTGCGTCCCAGCAGCTTGTTGCGAGCCCTGACCAGGCTGCGCTTGAGTCGGCCCAGCGGGGTAAAAGCCGGCGTTTCCTTGTCCCAGCCCATGCCATACAGGTTGAATTTGTCTGGCGCATGCTTCTCGTACCAGCGAATGATGTTGAGGCGCTCCAGGTACAAGTCCGACGGTAGCACTTCCTTGAATGCCTTGTTGGCATTGATCAGGCAGCTGAAGATGTCGCGCTCGTCGAAGCCTGGCACCTCTCCCTGCACCATGGGGTGGGGAATCAGGATGGGCACGACGTTGGGCAGGCCTTGCACGCGTTTGTCCCAGGCAAACACCCGGCGGAAATTGGCGCAGTAGTCGCGGCTGGCATTCAGCTTGTTGATGTTGGGGTTTTCCAGCGCGATGAGGTAGCGCGGCAGCGTCGTGTCATGCAGCGGCCGCCCCTCGATGTGCAGCTCGAACGCGACTTCGCGCCCGCGGTTGAGGTCTACCGTATTGATTTCGATACCCTGTGCCAGGAACTCCTCACGCAACAGGCGCGGGGTGTAGGTAGGATTGTAGCGATGCACTGTATCTTCACTGGCGAACAGCGAGTTGTTGCTATGCCCATCCGCGTAGACATTTCCGTATATCATCTGGTCATCCATTTTGTCAGCGCGCGCTTGAACACGGCTGTATAGGTATCCGCGCGGGTATAACGTGCCCAGCGATAGTGTTTGAGAAAGCGTGTTGCCAGGCGCAGGCGCTCAGGATGTCCTGGCTGCGCTTCGTTGCGAATCCTCTTGTAGACGAACGAGCAACGGTAGTCAGCCAGCACGCCTTTGCCGAGTGTCGCCAAATTCTGCTTCAGGTAGCCGAGAAAGCGCAGGCGGTCGCGGCGCGACTCTGTATTGCTGTCGTTGCTGGCATGCAGCCGGTACGTCATCAGCGGCTGGTTGATCCATACCACCGGACCGCGCCTGGCCTGGGTCAGCAGCCAGGTGACATCCGCATATTTCCCCCCCTCTATCGGAATCAATACATCGCCCATCCGGCGGCGGTTGTAGACATAGCCGGGGAATGGCGCGATGCCGGACTGGCTGCGGCCGAAATAGCGCAATGCCAGCCGGCGCGCGTCGGCTATCACTTCGCAGGAACCGTAGGAGAGAAATGAGTGTTTGCCTTCCAGCTGGCCCATCCGCTCGATTTGAGCGTTGCACCCGATCGCTACTGCCTGCGGGAAGCGCCGCGCGCATTCTCTGAACTGGCCGACGAATTCTGACGCCATCAGGTCATCGTCGTGGAACAGGCAGAAGTAGTCGTCTTGCGTTTCGGCAATGCACAGATTGAAATGCGTGAGCGCCGGCGCCATGGGCACCCTGCGCACATAGCCGATCTGTGGAAACTCTCGCTGCACCATGTGTTGCACTTCGTCGTTGCTGGAGTTATCCGACACAATCAGCTGGAAATTTTGATCCGTCTGCGCAAGGACTGACCGAATCGCCTCCCGCGCATCATCAGGCCGGTTATGGCAGAGGATGTAGATCGTCAGAGTCGTCATGGTTACAGATATTGATCAACGCCGCGCTCCGCACGGGTGTGCGTTGCGGCCAGCGCCGCCCCCAGGCGCTGCTGGTTTTCCGGCAGCTTGCTGCGATCGTTTTCCTTGTGCCACAGGTGCAGCACCGGCACGGCAAAGCGCGCGCTCTTGTGGCGCACGCCGGCACGCAGCAGCCGGATGACCAAGTCGGAATCCTCCAGCCCCCAGCCGGTGTAGGACTCGTCCAGGCCATTCACGCGCAGCAGGTCGCTGCGCCAGGCCGACAGGTTGCAGGTCTTGGCGCCCTTCCAGCGCTGCGGGGTGAGCTTGCGCAACGGGCCCAGCGGCAGGCGTTGCAGCAGCGGCAGCAGGCGCTCGATATGCCCTTGGCGCAACGCGCGCAGCCAGTCGAAGAAGCCCCAGCGGTGCACCGGCAGCTTGTCGCGCAGCACCTGCGCGGTGAACTCGGGCGACAGCAGCAGGCGGTTGCCGGACAGGAACCACCCCGGCTCGGCCAGCGCGCGCTGGCTGGCGACGAAGTGGCGTGGTGGCACGCAGTCGCCATCGGTGTAGATGATGTAGTCAGCGGTGGTGGCGGCCAGCGCACGGTTGCGAGCGGCGGCGGCGCGGAAGCCGATGTCTTCCTGCCATACATGCTTGATGGGGAACGTCGCGCGCGCCTGATACTGCCGCACCAGCTCGGTGGTGTCCGGGGTGGAGCCGTCGTCGGCGACGACCACTTCGAAGTCGCGGTCGCTCTGTTCCAGGTAGCCCTCGAGCACGGCAGCCAGGGCATCCGGACGGTTGTAGGTGGTGACGATGACGGCGATACGCATTATTTGTTCCGGTTCAGCAGCCACAGTTTGACGTAGCGGTAGTAGGTGCCTTCGGCGTTGGACACTGCCAGCATGAAGCCTTCGCTGCCGTCGAGAAAGCCACCGCGCAGGATGTAGCTGCGCACGAAGCTCCACATTCCGCGCAGCACCGCACCCGGCAGGGTGACCTTGCGCCCGCGCTGGAACTGCATCTGCGCGCCGGCGCTGGAATACTGGTCCATCTTGCGCAGGACGGATTCGAGATTCTCGAAGGAGTAGTGCAGCAGATTGCTGCGCAGCCGGCCTGTTGTGCCCTGCAGGATCAGGCGTTCATGCACCAGGTTGTCGCTGAAGCGGGCGCTGCCGCGCTTGAACAGGCGCAGCACGTAATCCGGATACCAGCCGGAGTGGCGCATGAAGCGCCCGCAAAAGCTGGACAGGCGGGGGATTTCATAGCCATCTGCAGCTGCCGTGCGCATGGCCTGCTCGATCTCCGCACGCAGCTCGGGCGTGACGCGCTCGTCCGCATCCAGCGACAACACCCACTCCTTGCTGGCATGGTCGAGCGCGCGATTTTTCTGCGCGCCGAAACCAGGCCAGTCGGTGACGTGCACATGCGGCGTGAACTCGCGGCTGATGGCCACAGTGTCGTCCGTGCTGCCCGAGTCCACCACGATGATTTCATCGGCCCAGGCCACAGTCTCCAGGCAGGCGCGCATGTTGCGCGCTTCGTTCTTGGTGATGATGATGACGGACAGGGTGGGCACGGGCGCTCTCTACGATTGGCTGATCCGGCACGGGCGGGGGCCGGCGCGAATGCTGCAAGACTCGAATTATAGCAATTCGCGCCGGATCAAAGGCATGTGATTGCTTATTGATGATTGGCCGGGCGGTACTCCTTCACCCACTGCTGCAGGCGCTGCCTGACTGCGTCGTCGTCCCAGCTGCTGTCCGTCGGGCCGACCCAGGCCAGCAGTTCGCCCACCCAGGCCGCATCCACATCGCGCGCACGGGCAATGCGCAGCTTGGGGTGAGGTGTGGGCAGGGTGTGTTCGCTGTCGGCCAGCAGCTCCTCATACAGTTTCTCGCCGGGGCGCAGACCGGTAAACTCGATGCGAATGTCGTTCTCGGTGAAACCGGACAGGCGGATCATGTCGCGCGCCAGGTCGACGATCTTCACCGGCTCGCCCATGTCCAGCACGAAGATCTCGCCGCCCTCACCCATGCAGCCGGCCTGCAGCACGAGTTGGGCGGCCTCGGGGATGGACATGAAGTAGCGGGTGATATTGGGATGGGTGACGGTCAGCGGGCCGCCGCGCGCGATCTGCTCGCGGAATTTGGGAATCACGCTGCCGGTGCTGCCCAGCACGTTGCCGAAGCGCACCATGACAAAGCGGGTGCCATCCGCGTGCTGCAGTCCCTGGCACACCATTTCGGCCAAGCGCTTGCTGGCGCCCATCACGTTGGTGGGATTGACTGCCTTGTCGGTGGAGATCAGCACGAATTTTTCTGCGCCATGCCGCTGTGCCGTGCTGGCCACACACCAGGTGCCGTACACATTGTTGCGGATGGCCTGCCAGGCATTGTGCGTTTCCATCAGCGGCACGTGCTTGTAGGCTGCGGCGTGGAACACGACTTGGGGCTGGTACAGCGTAAATACCTGTTCCAGTCGCACGAGATCGCGCACGTCTCCGGCGAGGCAGGCAATCTCCAGCTGCGGATGCGCCTGCGCCAGCTCCTGCTCGATGTTGTACAGGGCAAACTCGCTGGCCTCGAACAGCACCAGGCGTTGCGGCGCGTAGCGGGTCAGCTGGCGGCATAGTTCGGAGCCGATGGAGCCGCCTGCGCCGGTGATCAGGATGGTCTTGCCGGTGAGCATGGCGTGCAGGCCCTGCGCATCCAGCTGCACCGCATCGCGTCCCAGCAGGTCATCCAGTTCCACCGCACGCAGCTGCGAAACGGACACGCGGCCGCTGATGAGGTCATCGAACGAGGGAACGATCAGCGCCTTGATGCCGGCCCGGTTGCACAGGTCGATGGCGCGCTTGCGCTGAGCATGGCTGGCGGCCGGCATCGCAATGATGGCCTGGCGGATGCTCAGGCGTTCAGCCCAGCGCGGCAGTTCTTCCAGCTCGCCCAGCACGCGAATGCCGTTCAGCGTCTTGCCGGAGTCATGTTCGTCGTCGCTGAGGAAGCCGACCACACGCCAGGTGTCGCTGCGCGCGATGTCCCTGGCCAGCGCCACGGCCGCATCGCCCGTGCCCAGGATCAGCACAGGCTCGCCCCTGAGCTTGATGTCGGAATACAGCGCCTGCTCCTTCCACAGGCGGTAGACCAGGCGACCGCCGCCCATCATCAACAGCAGCAGGACGGGCTGTATCAGCAGCACCGAGCGCGGCACCACCACATCCAGGCGCAGCATCAGGAACAGCAGCGGGATCATCGCCGCCGCCATCAACACGGCCAGCACGATGCGGCGCAGGTCGTTGATGCTGGCGTAGCGCCATAGGCCGCGGTACAGGCCGAAGCCCCAGAACACCAGGCCCTGCAACGGCACCACCCAGATCAGCGTGCGCCACATGTCGAGGAGGAAGTTTGCCGGCGGCTCCAGATTGAAGCGCAACAGGTAAGCCAGCACCCAGGTCAGGGCAGCAGCCAGCACATCGTGCAGAAATGCCAGCAGTGCACGTCCGTTGAATTTGAGGGTTCTATTCAAGTCCGCTCACCTTCCAGCGCCTATCCAGCCACAGCATGAGCGCGGCGTAAGCCACCGCCCACATCATCAGCAGTGGCAGCAGCCCCGCCGGATGGCTCAGCAACCACAGAGCACTGCTTGCCGCGCCCAGCATCAGCGCGTAGCCCAGCAGGGCGGTATTGCGGTGGCCTGCTCCCAGGCGCACCAGACGCTGATAGTAATGATCCCGATGCGCCTCCGTAATCTTCCTGCCGCGCAGGCTGCGCTTGATCAGGGTAACGGTCGCATCCACGACGAACGGCGCAAAGGCCAGCACGGGAAACCAGGCCGGCCACAACAGGCCCTGCCAGCCCCATACGCCCATGGCTGCCACCAGGAAGCCCAGGGGGATGGAGGCCGCGTCGCCCATGAAGATTTTTGCCGGATTGAAATTGAACCAGAGGAAGCCCGCCGCAGCGCCAGCGATAGCGAAGTTGAGCCACGCCAGAGCCTCGTCTTGTCCCCACATCGAGGCCAGGCCCAGGGTCGAGAAACCGATCACCGCCATGCCGCCTGCCAGACCGTCCGAGCCATCCATGAAATTGTACAAATTGGTCATCCACACGCTGAGCAGCCACACCAGCAGCGCGACCGCCAGGCCATGGTGCTGCCACACCCCTGCCCCCAGCACCAGCAGCGCCGCTGCGCTCATATGGGCGAGCAGGCGCTTGCCCACCGACAGGCCGCGCAGATCGTCGATGAACGACACCGCAAACAGCAACAGCGTGGGCAGTATCACCCACCAGACCATCACATCCAGACTGAGCAGCCAGGCTGCAAATATGCCCGCCATCAGCGCCACTCCCCCGCTGCGCGGCACCGGCGCGGCGTGCAGTGAACGGGCGTTGGGCATGTCCTGCAGGCTGCCGCGTACCCGGCTGGACAAGATCAGCTTGATCAGGCCCGCGCTGACCAACAAGGCAAGCGCGGGGAGAAAATGGTTCATGTATGGCTCCGGTAATGCTCGGCGGTCGCGCGCAGGCCCTGCTGCAGGGTATATGGCGGCTTCCAGCCCAAGTCGGCACGGATTTTACCAGCATCAAGCTGCAGGGAGCCGAGCAGGCGCTGCAGCTGTGCGGACTTGCCGGACAGGCCTGCGAGCAGCCGCAGCAGGGCCGCAGGGCAGGGGAACAAGCGAGCAGGCACCTGCAATGCAGACGCCAGTTCGCGCAGCAGTTCCTGTGTGGAAACCGGCTCGCCATCGCTGAGCAGGTAGGTCTGCCCGGCCGCAGCCGGATGACTGGCACACAGGATTAGCGCATCGACCAGATTGCCCAGATAGAGCAGGTCGCGCTGATTGACCACCGATGCCAGCGGTAACGGCCAGCCGCGTGCAACTGCGCGCAACATCTGCGCGAAATTGCCTTTTACGCCCGGTCCATATACCAGCGGCGGACGCACGATTACCATCTCAAGCCCGGTTTCCTGCGCGACTCGATGCAGTGCCTGCTCTGCCTCCCATTTCGAGATGCCGTAAGGATCCTGCGGGGCAGGCACATCGTATTCATCGTAGCGCCGCTCGCCCACGGTTTCTTCACCGTTCACCTTGATGGAGCTCACGTACACCAGCCGCCTGACTCCAGCTGCAGCAGCGGCTTGCGCAAGGCGTGCCGTCCCTTGCACATTCACCTGGCGAAAAGCGGTCAGCGGTTCTGCTTCTGTTTCGCGCATGACATGAACGCGCGCGGCCAGATGAATGACGACATCCACACCGTGCAAGCACTGTCCCCAATCTGTATCGCCGCTGATCTGTCCCACTGCAGCACTGACGAAATCTCGGTCGCCGCGGACGTCGCTTTTAGAGGACTGCCGCACCGCGGCGGTCACCCTGAAATTACGGCGCAGCAGCTCGGCGCACAATGCGTGCCCGACAAATCCGTTTGCGCCCGTCACCAGAATCCGTTTCATCACATCACGCTGCCACACCGAGCTCTGCATAGATTTTCAAGGTCGCAGCTGTCACTGCCTCCATTGAGAATTCCTGCTCGGCCAGCGTTCTTCCTCGCGCCCCCATGGACAGACACAATGCCGGGTGGTCGATCAACTGGCGCAACGCTTCCGCCAGCGCTGAAGCGTCCCTGGGCGCCACCAGCAGGCCATTTTCGCCATGCCTGACCACTTCGCGACAGCCCGGCACGTCGGTCGCCACGATGGGGCGGCCGCAAGCGGCAGCCTCCAGCAGGGCCTTGGGCAGGCCCTCGCTGTATGAAGGTAAACACACGATGTGGCTGCCCTGGATGACGCTCGCCATATCGTCCCGATGTCCCCAGTACTCCACCGTGCCCGTTGTCGCCCATTGCGTCAGTTGCACCAGGCTGACTGCGGCCGGATTGGCAGGATCGTCTCGCCCCACCAGTACAAAACGGGCGACAACGCCTTGCTGCCTGAGGGTGCGCGCCGCTTCGACAAACTCAACCACGCCCTTGCTGCGCAGCATGCGTGCAGGCAACACCACCACGGGTACACCATCTGGTTCCGGCTGCACATGGAACTGGCGAAGATCGACACCGGCGCCACGGATCAAGTGAACATGGTGCTCCGGTATGCCCAGGTTGGTCAGCCAGCGCCGGTCATCCGGATTTTGCGCGATCAGCTGCCCGCGAGACAGGAACAGCCCGAACAATCCGCGCACAAGACCCGCCAGGATGCGCGCGCGCAGCGAGGTGGAGGAAAACACCCAGCCCAGACCGGCAACCGCATTCACCACATGACGCTGGCCACACAGACGTGCCGCAATCGAACCGAGCAAGACCGGCTTAATCGCCACATGGTGCACGATGTCCGGCCGCTCGCGCCGATACAGGCGTGCCAGCCGCCACACCGTTCCCAATTCGGCCAGGGGATTGGCACCGCTGCGGGCCATGCTGAAAGAAATCAGCTGAATGCCGGCCGCACGAATCTCTTCGCCGTGCCTTGTGACGCGTGTCGCGACTGCGACATCATAGCCGGCTGCTTGCGCCGCTTTGGCCAATGGCAGACGATGAGAGCAGAAGTACCAGTCTTCGGTGACCACGAACAAGAGTTTTTTCATGGGCGCCGTTCCTGTTCCAGCCAGGCCTGCCACATCAGCACATCCCACAGGTGGTACGCCCAGTTGTGGCGTCCGCTCAGGTGCGCCTCCCATTTGGCACGGATCGGCGCCGCATCGAGATAACCCTGGCCTCGCAGCGTGGCTTCGTCGAGCAGGCTTTCGGCCCAGTCGCGCAGCGGGCCGCGCAGCCACATGTCGATCGGCACGCCGAAGCCCATCTTGGGGCGCTCCATCAAGCTCCTCGGCACGTGGCGATATAGCACCTGGCGCAACAGCCACTTGCCCTCACCATTGCGGATTTTCATGTGCTGCGGCAGCTGCCAGGCGAATTCCGCCACGCGATGGTCCAGCATGGGCACTCGCGCCTCCAGGCTGACTGCCATGCTGGCGCGGTCCACCTTGACCAATATGTCGTCGGGCAGATAGCTCTGCTGATCGAGGAACATCATGCGCTGGGGCAGGCCCCGCACTTCTGCCCAGCGCGCATGGTCGGTCAGTATGGTTGCCGGCTCGTTCGCACCAAGCACCAGCTGTGCGGGTTCCCAATGCGATACCAGTTTGCGGTACATCTCCTCTGGCGAGGCATAGGCCAGGACACCCGCGAGCTTGTGCACCTTGTCGCCCGCAAGGCTGACGCGAAGACGGCGCGGCAAGATCGGGCGGAACAGGGCATAAGCTCGATCCCACTGCTGCGGTGACCACGCGCGCAGCGCATGGGCTGCTGCCTTGCGCAGCGGCGCCGGCAGCCAGTTGAGGCGGCGCCACAGTGCCTGCGCAAACAGGTATCGGTTGTACCCTCCAAACAGTTCATCGCCCGCATCGCCGGACAAGGCCACCGTCACATGCTGGCGCGTCATCTGTGCCACCAGAAAAGTGGGAATCTGCGACGAATCGGCGAAAGGCTCGTCATACATGAAGGGCAGGCGCGGTATGACCTGCATGGCCTGCTCCGGGCTGACGTACAGTTCGGTATGTTGTGTACCCAGATGCTGCGCAACAGCCTTGGCATGTTGTGCCTCGTTATAGCCGGCCTCGTCAAATCCGATAGAGAAAGTGCGCACCGGGCGCGTCGCCTGCTTCTGCATCAGCGCCACCACGGTGGATGAGTCGATGCCGCCGGAGAGAAAGGCACCAAGTGGCACATCGGCTTCCATGCGCAGCGCCACCGCGTCGCTTAACAAAGCATCCAGCTGCTCGATGGCATCACCATCAACGCCGGCATAGGGATGCGCACAACCGGCTTCGGCGACTGCACGCACCGACCAGTAAGCCTTTGGCTCGGGCATCGCACCCCTGCCATCACGCAGCGGCACGCTCAACCAGTGCGCCGGCGGCAATTTATGGATGCGCTGGTAGATGGAATAGGGCGCGGGGATGTAGTTGTGCCGCATGTACAGCGCCAGCGCTCCCTGGTCAATCTCTCCGCGCCAGTGCGGATGTGCCTTGAGTGCCTTGAGTTCGGAGCCGAACAGGAAGGTGTCGCCCATCCAGCCGTAATACAGCGGCTTTTCACCAAAGCGGTCGCGGGCCAGATGCAGCACGCGCGCGCGCTGGTCCCACAAGGCAAAGGCGAACATGCCATTGAAATGATGCAGCGCTTGCTCCAGCCCCCAATGCTCGATGGCCGCCAGCATCACCTCGGTGTCGGAGTGGCCACGCCATTGCGGGGCAGCGCCCTCCCGTGCCAGCGCGTCACGCAGCGCGCGATGGTTGTATATCTCGCCATTGAAGGCGATGACGTAACGTCCGCTCACTGAAGACATGGGCTGATGCCCCTGTGGCGACAGGTCGACGATGGACAGGCGCCGGTGACCGAGTGCAATGCCCGCCTGAGCATCGACCCAGCAGCCCGCATCGTCCGGGCCGCGCTGTCGCAGCGTGTCGCTCATGCTGCGCACGGTGGCGGTCAGCTCATCCGCCGTCCGCGTTGCCAGAGTCAGGAATCCGCTCAGGCCGCACATGGTTGCGCCTCTTCCATGATGTGCCGGTACAGGTTCGCATACTGTGCCGCGACAGCTTCCAGTGAGAATTCCGACATGATGCGCGCGCGCGCCTGCCACCCCAGCGCGGTGCGCATGACGCTGCCGCCCTCCACCAGAACAGCCAGCGCCGCAGCCAGTGCAGGCGGGTCGCGCGGCGGCACTACCCGCCCACTTTCCCCTACCAGCCAGGCTGAATCGCCAACATCTGTCACCACGCAAGGGACGCCGCACGACATTGCTTCGCCCACGACGTTGGGGAACCCCTCGTTGTATGAGGAGGACACGGCGATGTCGAGCGCGCACATCACGGCAGGCATGTCGCTGCGCTCGCCCAGCAGGCGCGTCACATCGGTCAGTCCCAGGGCCTGCATCTGCCGCAACAGCGCTGCGTTGTGCTCATCCACTCCGCTGCCCGCGAATACCAGGCGTATCTGTGGATATCGCGCCAGCAGCAGGCTGGCTGCACGGAGGAAACAGGCGTGATCCTTCATGGGGTGATAGCGGCCGATCAGTCCAAGCGCAATCTGCTCGTCGCTGATACCCAATTCATTACGCGTCTGCTGACGAAGGCCCGCATCGGGAGCAAACTGTGCGGTGTTGAAACCATTGGGCAGGATGTGGCCACGCGCAGCGGCGAATCCATGCCGCTCGTGGCAGTGCGCTGCGTTGCGACTGTTATAGATGATGCCAGTTACACGGGGAGACAGGGATGCGCTCAAGCGGATGACCTGCCGGGTAAGCCAGCGCTCTTGGCGCAGGTCGTACAAGGACTGACGCACATTCCACATCACCGGCACTTTCCGGCGCACGGCACCGCCTGCCAGACTGGCAGCCAGGTTGCCGTGGTACATCCAGCCCTGCAACAAATCTGGCTGCAGCTTGCGCAGCAGCCTGCGCAGACGCCACCATGCCATAGGCGTCGGCAATCCGCGGCGCATGCCGAGACAATGTACGGCAATGCCCGCCTGCGCCAGCTTGTGTCCTAGCGTCCCCATATCGCCGAGCGAGATTACCTGATGGTCAAATCCGGCAAGTGCGTGCGACGAGAGCAGTTTGTGCAGCATGGTCTCCGCGCCGCCCAAGCCGAGGCCAGTGATGATGTGCACGATCGTTTTTCTGCGTTTGTTCACTTGCCGTCTTTCACACGCATAAGCGCTTGCTCGGTGTCGCGCAGCAACCCTTCGATGCTGAATTTCTGTTGCATGCGCTGCCTCAGGATCTGCCGGTCCAGGCCGGGCAGTTGCGCGATGCGCGCCAGCAGCGCCGCGCCGATCGCTGCAACATCGCCTGTTGGCACGCACCATTTGCGCTCTTCCACGATCTCGCTACTGTCGCCGGCATTGGTACATACACAGGGCACGCCGCACGCCATCGCCTCGGCCAGCACATTGGGAAAACCTTCGGCAGTCGATGTCAACACCAGCACGTCCAGTGCATTGTATACCGCCGGCATGTCCTGCCTGTCTCCCGCCCAAATCAGCCGCTCGCCCAGGCCCAGGCGGTCTGCCTGCTGCCGCAGTTCATCGACATAGGCGGCAGGCCCGCTCCCCACTGCCACGAACCGCGCTGCCGGGAATTCCGTCTGCATTCGCGCGGCGACCTGCAGAAAGGTCGAGTGGTCCTTGACCGGATCGAGTCTGGCAACAATGCCAACCAACACCGCCTGATCCGGCACTGACCATTCATCACGCAATTGCTCGCGCGCCTGCGCATCCGGCCGGAATCGTTGCGTATCGATGCCGTTGTAGACGACGGTCAGCTTGTCGCGAGGGAAGCCACGTGCTGCGGCATGCTCCATGCCCGCATGAGAGTTGCAGATGATCAAGTCGGCACGCGAGGCCAAGCGCGCCTCCAGTGCATAGGTCCAGCGCGTCAGCCGGTCATAAGGAGTCAGGTCCAGCATCGCCGCACGCACGCCCCACACCCATTTGCATCCGGGCACAAATGGTTGTGACGTCACGCTCATCAGATTGGGCACGGCAAGAAAGCTGTAGACGATTTGCGGCTCCAATTGGCGCAGCTTCCGTATCATGCGCCACAGGAAGCCGATGGCATCCCAGCGCCCGCGTTTGTGCAGAGAGACGGCACCTATGCCAGCGGCTTTCAATGCATCCTCCAGAGGTCCGCCTGCGTAGAATGTCAGGACAGTAACGTGGTGGCCACGCTCATGCAATGCGCGAGCCAGCTCCACCACCTGGCGCTCTGTTCCGCCTGTTTGCAGCGAACGGACAATCAGGACAAGGCGCACTTCAGTCCTTTACGAACACATATTCGTTGCACCCCAATCCTCCGCCACAGGTTTTGAGACGCTCCAGCTGAAACCCTCTGGCATGATAGAAATCAAAAATTTCTTCCGGTTTTGCCACCTCAAACGGCAAGCCGCCGATCCAGTCGACGATGTCGTGCCAGGCTGACATGCCACGCTGTGCCTTGTAATTGCGCCACGAGCTCGGAAATTTCCCTTTCAGTGCCGTCACCCCCCACTGCCTGATCAAGGTGTAAATCGACAATGGCAGCCGCAATGCGTGATGAGCATTGTAGATTTGCTTTAACTTCAGCCATCTGCGGCTTGGCCCACCTTGGTCATTGTAGATTGCAATGAACAATTTCCCTCCCCGCTTTACCCTTGAAACAACGTTATCCAACGCCGCCCACATGCGGCCTGTGTGATGCAACACCCCCCAGCTGTAGACGACGTCAAACTGTCCCAGGCTTTCCAGAAAAGCATGATCCAGTACGGAGCCCTGCTCTACCGTCCACCCATCGTCATCAGGAAAATAACGACGCTTCAGCTCCCTGGTGCACGCCACAGATTGCGGGTCGTAATCAAACGAAATCACTTTCGCCCCCATCCTGCGCGCTGCCAGTGAAAACAGCCCGCTACCCGAGCCTATGTCGAGAAATGTCTTTCCGGCCAGCGAATCGGTTTGCAGCATGGTGCCGAGTGACGTCCTGGCTTGAGCGATGCGCTCCTCGCTCAGCACTGAGAGGAAGCTGGCCCAGTTTGCACCAAATTCAAATCGTTCCCCCTGAGAAACCTCCTGTGCCTGCTTACTCATGCTTGATATTCCTGTCTAACAACTCTTCCCACTGCGTCGAGATTCGCTGCAGCGCGAAGCGCTGCAACACTTCCTTTGCTCGTTGTGCGTATCTTGTGCGGAGCGTTGCGTCTTCAGCCAGCCTGCGCATCGCTTCTGCCAGTGCAGCCACATCCCCAGCCGGCACCAGCAAACCATCTACATCATTTCTTACTATATCTGCTGGTCCGCTTTCACAATCGAATGCTACCGCAGGCAACCCCTCGGCCATGGCCTCCAGGAGAGCATTGGGGAACCCCTCGAAGCGAGAAGATAAAACAAAATAGCCGCCACGGCGCAGCCACGCTCGTGGCTCTGCAACGGTCCCTGGCATAAGCACGGTGTGAGCGATACCCAGGCGCTCTGCCTGTTGTTGCAGTGTCGCACGCTCGCGCCCATCGCCCAGAATGACCAGGCGCCAACCCAATTGGAGAATATTGCTGCGAGCGTACGCGTCAAGCAGCATATCAAAGCCCTTTTCTGGCCCCATGCGTCCCATGGCAAATACAGTTTGCTTATCAACGTCGGCTGAATTGCCAACCTCTGCGTCATCTCTTAATGCGTCAACCGGGTTGGGGATAACCGCAATCTTGTCCTGACGCAGTAATTGCAGCGCCCAATTACGCACGCCCCCCGTCTGCACAACCACGGCGGTTGCCAGCGGATACAAGATTCGACGCAGGATCTGACGCGCGCGACCGATGTCGTGGTGCCTGGGGTCGGTTCGCTCAGAGACAAACACTGGGATACCCGTCCACAGCAATGCCAGAAGTACGCGCAAATTTGTGTCGTCTATAAAACTCACCACACAGCCCGGTTGCAGGCTTCTGATTGTTTTGCGCAATCTGCTTATATGCCGAAGATTGTTGCGTAACGACTCCCATACGTTCCTTGAGTGCGCCTGAAAGTTGAGGCTGACGCGACAAACTCCCGAGTCCAGCTTGAAATGATCATGCGAGTGACGGGTCAAGGTAACGACCGTAACCGCAAATCCTTTTCGATACCAATGACCAGCGAGCATTGAAGTGATTTTTTCCGCCCCTCCCGGCCCCAGGCTTGAGATGACCATCACGATGTGCGGTTTATGTGCAGCTCTCTGTTGTTTCAATTTCTCGCCCATCATATTTCTATTGCTGCAGGCCCTGCTTTCCGATAATTCCTCTTACAAACACCGCAAGGTAGGCAGGTGTGAGCAGAATGATCATGCCCGCAAGCACATTTTTCCGAAATATCGCAAACAGGAAACCAGTCAGAACTTTCCCACCCCGCCCCATTATTTTTTGAGCGGTTTGTATGGAATAGAAAGCTACACATCTAGCCTGGTGATAATTAGCCGCCAGCAAATTCATGCCATGCTTGCGTGCCTCTTTGTAAATTGCGCTCCAGATGTCCAGATTATCAAGCAGCTTTTCCATGTCCGTCGTTGCTGATTCATTTTCTCCATGAATCCGCCATACGCCCACATTCCTGTTGAGATAGGCAACAAGCCCATCGAGCGCAAGGCGGTACAGCGACTCCCAGTCTGAGCTTATTGCTGCCGATCGGTAGAAATCAATTTTAATTGCCGGCTTTCTGGCGTACATTACGCCCATGTGCATCATGCTGTACCCGCCGAATGGGAGTCGGCTCAGCAGCTGCTGGCCGGTTATTTTTGTCTCTGCCGGAAGCGGTGAGACACTTTCAGTGTCCCTGAATTTGGTTGTTACTCTTGCAGCGACCATGATCACATTTTCGTTGGCCTCAATACATTTGACGGCTTCACTGACAAAATCCGGATCAGTAAAATAGTCATCACCATCCAGGTTGATGACATACTCTCCTGTAGCATGGTTTATCAGCAGATTTCTGTAATTGGCTGTCCGCCCCAGATTCACTGAATTCCGGATGTACTTCAGGCGCTTATCAGCTATGGCTGTGACTATATCGGCCGTTCGATCTGATGAAGCATCATCGCCAACAATTACCTCAAGTTCCGGATATGTTTGAGCAAGTGCGGAACGAATTGCATCCAGAATATAGATCGCCTGGTTAAAGGTTGGGATCATTATCGTGACCTTTATGCGGCTCATGATTTGACTCTGGCCCAAATGGTCATTCTTCCGGTCTGCCCGAACTGGCTCAGCAGCCATGCAAGCGGATATAAGATGAAATTCCCCCAACCTGATCGTACCGGATAGTCCACCAGCTTTCGACCCAGGCGAGGATACCCCTTGTCGATCAGCACGTATCCCGTGCTGGCAATCAAGTTGCTCAACACCCTCTGGTGGTGAATTTTTTCCACTTTCCAGCCACCAGCATCCAGAACCCGCCTAATTGTATTGGGTGTGAAGTGATAGAGGTGATTGGGCAATTGCAGCGCATACCATCTGTTTCCAAAGAGGCGGAATTCAACAGAGCCCGCGTTAGGAACCGACAGGACAAGCCAAGCATCGGATTTTGCGCAGTTGCGAAGTTTTTTCAAACCGGCTATGGGATCATGCAGGTGTTCCAAAACCATCCAGCCCACAATCAGATCAAAGGCCTCTGCCGGTTGCGGTGCTGTTTCCAGCGATCCCGCATGGACTGGATAGCCTAACCCGGAAGCCACCTCTGCGGCCTTTGCAGAAAATTCAATTCCCTGCACCTGCCAGCCTCGCGCAGACATGTGATGCAGGAATGAGCCGGATGCACATCCGATTTCCAGCATGCGTCCTGGTGGCAGGGGAGGCATCACTTCAGTATTGAACTGAAAGAAGTGCTTAAAAATATACCTGATTGGTTTTTTGTAGAAGGCCACCTTCTCCACAACAGGTACCTGCACAACATTGGCCGCAACACGCGTACCCAGATATGGCCCGTAATCGTCGGGATAATAATTGGCCATGCTCTGCGGTGTCGGTCGCGGGTTGGTACGCATCAGGCCGCATTGCTTACACTTCACGACGACGAATTGGCCAGGCAGATCATGAATTCTGTCCTGCCCCACCAGAATGGTTTCATCATGTCTGTGGCATCCTAAAGGGCAGGCCACGTCTTCAGTGGGAAACGGATTGCTCATTTTGTCGCAATACAGGCCCAGCCAAACGGGTCATTTTTCCTGTTATCAAAGCGATCCAGCCATATGAATATCATTTGCAGCAGTCGCATCGCCGCTGGTAACACAAATCGCAACGGCAGCATCATAATGCCCCGAATATTTGGCCGGCCACTGCGAATACCGGCTGATGGAAACTCTGGCAAACCTCTTGGCAATTCATAAGCCCAGCGTACCCAAAGACCTCCAAACGGTGTAATCGCCACATCCCTGAAACCCGCGTGTTTGCAGATTGATTGCAGTCCGTATGATGTATATCTGAAGAAATCATACGGCGTTTGATGCTCGGCATGGGACATCGGAACGGTCATGAACAGCTTTCCGCCTGGCTTAAGAACCCTGTACATTTCCTTGACGCTCTCTCTGGGCCATTCAAGATGTTCCAGGACCTGGGTGCACAGGATGGCATCAAATGTGTCAGACTCTATTGGCATCGCGTGCAGAGGACCGACGTAGTCAAGGTTGGAATAATTCCAGCTGCTTTCCCCCACGCCCAGGTCAATTGATCTGTAGTTGCAGTGTGAAAAGTATTTCTTGTAGACGCACTCTCCTGCCCCTGCATCCAGCACGTAAGCCCCTTGGGGCAGACTTTCTGCAACATTTTTTACGAAATTTGTTATGTACCACCTGCCAACGTCCTGGTACTTTCCTCTTGCCGAGAAGTCATTTGTAATCATCATTGGATTCAACCCGCATCAACGGCTAAATATTTACTTCTTATCAGACGATCCTGAATAATGAAGTTGATCATGAAGAAGGCGCTTGTAGCTAAAGCCAATCCCATGATTCCCGTAAAATAAAACAGCGTTATCTTCAGTGGCATATATATCGTGTAGGAATAGATTCCAATTCGCGTTGGCGTTGCAGTATCACCTGCCGCATAGTACGTTGAGGACGAAATTTGCCCCACCACGCCGCCCACAAATGCACCACCCAGCCATATCATCATCCACCATAGCGCCTGCAGGTTGCTCATACTGACGCAGCCATAGCCAATCAGCCAGCCAAGCACATATTGGCCTGACAAACCCAGAAGCAGCACAGCTCCAAGACTAATCACACCCACCCGAAATAATCCCCGGTTATAGATGTGCCTGAACTCCTGCATATCACCAATCTTGTGCGACTTGCTTAATTGCGGCACCAGCGGTGCTGCAATGGCTTTGTTAACAATTTGACTCCCCGCGTTGTATATCTGCTGCGCAAGGTAATAAAGGGACAGACTGCCGCTTGTTGTCGTCGACAACAAGAGCCTCTCAACCAGCGTATCGGTCTTGTAGTAGGAGGTCCCCAGCAACAAGGGCTTAATACGCGACCAGGCCATGTTTATTGACGGACCACGCAAATCCGGCCAGACCGGTTTCCCCATGGCAGGCATGAGGAATAATGTTTGCAGTGCAAGTCGTAGCGTACCGATCCAGGCAGCTGCTTCAATTCCATACCTTGGAAGCAGCCACACCAGCAGCGCAAAGCCGACAACACCGGAGATTAATGGCGAAAATTCAGGCCATATGAATTTCTGTTGCGCATGGTAAACAGCCCACTGAACACCATTTAATGCCGCCAGCACCATGCCTATCAACTGTATACGTGTCAGCTCAGTCGTCAGATCCTGTGTTTCCTTGCTGAATCCTGGGACTGTCACGGGGACCCACCACTGCGCCGTCACAAACAATATGATCGCAAGTGCGCCAAACAAGCCGCCTATCAGGATCAGAAACGCCCAGGCATCATGATGGAGACGTTCATCAGACTCACCTGCAAGCATAGGAACCAGAACATGCATCAATGAACCACTGATTACCAGAAGAGCCAGCTGGGGCAATGTCATTCCGGCAAACAGCGCATCCGTCTCAGCACCTGGCCCCAGTTGCGTCAGGACATACCACTGAAACAGGAATGCAAATCCAAGGTTTGCAGCCGCAAGCGTGCCTAGCTGTAGCGCCTGTTTCATTGGCTATTGGGGCGTCTGCCGTTCCTGCGTCCCTGGAACGAAGGCAACGTACCACGCCATAGCCTCCTTCAATCCAGCGTCAATCTTGTATAGTGGCTCGTAGCCAAGCATGGCACAGGCCTTGGAAATATCGGCCAGGGAATGCCGCACATCTCCGACACGGAAGTCCCTGTAAACCGGTTTAGCATCTGCCAGATGTGGGTATCCACTCAAAAGATTGGTACGCAAGGCCTCATATAACTGGTTGAGCGTGGTGCGGTCACCCAGTGCAACGTTATAAACCTGGTTGCTCGCGGCATCCTCAGACGTTGCTGCGAGCAGATTGATCTGCACGACATTATCGATGTAACAGAAATCACGGCTTGTCTCGCCATCTCCATTGATGTACACCGGCTCGTCTCTTATCAGTGCAGCAATCCACTTGGGAATTACGGCTGCATAGGCACCTTCCGGGTCCTGCCTCCTGCCGAATACGTTGAAATAGCGAAGTCCGACGCTCTGCATGCCATAGGTGCGCCCGAACACATCGGCATAGAGCTCATTGACGTATTTGGTTACCGCATAAGGCGACAGCGGCTTGCCGATCTGGTCTTCCACTTTTGGCAGCCCAGGATGGTCACCATAAGTGGAACTGGAAGCAGCATAGACAAAGCGCTTCACCTTCGCGTCTCGCGCTGCCACCAGCATGTTGAGAAAGCCATTGATGTTGACTTCGTTGGTCGTGATCGGGTCTTCTATGGAACGTGGCACCGAACCCAGTGCAGCCTGGTGCAACACATAGTCCACCCCAGCGCAGGCTTTGCGGCAATCATCCAGCGAGCGGATATCTCCCCTGACCAAGGTGAATTGACCCCATTGCTGCGCTGAGACCAGTCCTTGCACTTCATCCAGATTGTGCTGGTGGCCGGTCGCAAAGTTGTCCAGGCCTACCACACGCTGATTGAGCTTAAGCAGTTGTTCGAGCAAGTTGGAGCCAATGAAGCCGGCCACGCCAGTGATTAACCAGGTGCGTGGTGTCGCCCGCAAATCTGCCTGCAAATCGGTGTAACGATGAGCCGTGCTCATAGCCGCCCATCCACTTGGTTAGCGCCAAACAGGTATTTCACGTCAAACAACACGCTCACCGGCTTGCCCAGCGCACGAATCCTGTCTATGCCCATTTCCATGAACTGACGGTGTGCCACGGCCAGCACGATGGCATCGTACTGGCCTTCCTGCAACTGCGCGATCGGAGTCAATCCATATTCGTGCTGTGCCTCAGCCGCATTGATCCAGGGGTCATATACATCCACGCGAGCGTTGAATGCCTGAAACTCCTTGATGATGTCGATCACCCGCGTGTTGCGCAGATCGGGGCAGTTCTCCTTGAAGGTGAGGCCCATCACCAGAATCCTGGCATCGACGACATGAATGCGTTTCTGCATCATCAGGCGCGCCACGCGCTCTGCAACGTAGTGTCCCATGCCGTCGTTGATGCGGCGGCCAGCCAGAATAACTTCCGGCTGGTAGCCTAGCTCCTGCGCCTTGTGCGTAAGGTAATACGGATCGACGCCAATGCAGTGCCCGCCAACCAGACCGGGCCGGAACGGCAGAAAGTTCCACTTTGATCCCGCCGCCTGAAGCACGGCCTCGGTGTCTATGCTCATGCGATTGAAGATGAGCGAGAGTTCGTTGATCAGTGCAATGTTGACGTCGCGCTGGGTATTTTCTATGACCTTGGCCGCCTCGGCTACGCGGATGCTGGGGGCCTTGTGGGTACCTGCGGTCACTACGCTGGCATACAACTCATCCACATATTCAGCCACCTCCGGCGTGGAGCCGGAGGTGACTTTCCTGATATTGGTGAAGCGATGTTCCTTGTCGCCGGGATTGATGCGCTCCGGGCTGTAGCCGGCGAAGAAGTCCGTGTTGTATTTCAGGCCAGACAGGCGCTCGATGATCGGAATGCAGTCCTCTTCCGTTGCGCCCGGATAGACGGTGGATTCGTAGATCACCACGTCGCCGCGCTTGATCACCTTACCCAAGGTTTCACTTGCCTTGAACAGTGGGGTCAGGTCAGGGCGATTGTGGCGATCAACCGGGGTGGGCACGGTCACGATATAGGTGTTGCAGGCTTTCAATTGCTCAGGATCAGCACTGTAACTCAAGTGGTGCGCACGCTTGAGCTCCTCAGCGCTCACCTCCAGCGTATGATCCGTACCGCCGCGCAACTCTTCGATGCGCTGCTCGTTGATGTCGAACCCCAGCGTGGGATAGCGGCACCCGAATTCCGCAGCCAGCGGAAGGCCAACATAGCCGAGGCCGATTACGCCCAGCCGTGTGTCTTTCAAAGTATGCAACATGCGCCTTTCCTCAATCTAGTGCGTTTGTATGCTGCTCGTCGAGCGCTGCTTGAATTCTTCATATGCCATCTGGATGCCATCACGCAAACCCGTCTTCGCTTTCCACCCCAGCTGCGTCAGCTTGCTCACATCCATCAATTTGCGCATGGTTCCATCTGGCTTGGAAGTGTCAAATGCCAAATTGCCGCCAAAGCCAACGATGTCCCTGACCAGCTCGGCCAGTTCACGAATTGAGAGATCAATCCCGACGCCAACGTTGAGCAGCGGCCAATTGTCGGCGGCCAGCCATGGTTTGATCTGCGCGTCCGTCATGTTCAACACATGCACGCATGCTTCAGCCATGTCATCGCTATACAGGAACTCGCGACGTGGCGTTCCTGTACCCCACACCACCACCTCCTTGTCACCGCGCAGCTCCGCTTCGTGCATCTTGCGTATCAGTGCCGGCATGACATGCGAGTTGTGCAGGTCATAATTGTCGCCCGGGCCATAAAGATTGGTCGGCATGACGGCAACGTACTGCGTGCCATATTGCCGGTTGTAGGCGTGGCACATCTCTACCCCGGCAATCTTGGCCAGCGCGTAGGGACGATTGGTCGGCTCCAGCGGCCCGGTCAGCAGGTATTCTTCCCGGATAGGCTGCGGGCAGTCGCGCGGATAGATGCACGATGAGCCCAGGAACAGCAGGCGCTGCACGTTGTTGCGCCAGGCTTCGTGGATCACATTGGTCTGAATAGCCAGGTTCTGCTGGATGAATTCCGCCGGGTAGGTATTGTTGGCAAGAATGCCGCCGACCTTGGCGGCCGCCAGCAGCACATAGTCGGGCTTCTCGCGTGCAAAAAAGTCGCGCACTGCGGCCTGGTCTGTCAGATCCAGCTCTGCGTGTGTGCGCAGCACGAGATTGTTATAGCCCTGCGCACGCAGCTGGCGCACCAGCGCCGACCCTACCAGGCCGCGATGGCCAGCCACATAGATCTTGCTGTCTGCTTGCATCATGGCTTATTCGTGACGGTTGAAGGCCTTGTAGCCATGCTTCTTCACCAGTTCGTCGCGCTCTGCGCTCTTCAGATCTTCGCGCACCATTTCGGCCACCAGCTCCTTGAAGGTGATTTTCGGAGTCCAGCCCAGCTTCTGCTTGGCCTTGCTCGGGTCGCCCAGCAGCGTTTCCACTTCGGTAGGACGGAAGTAGCGTGGATCCACGGCGACGATGCACTTGCCCGCCGCGTCATAGCCTTTCTCTTCCACGCCCTTGCCTGCCCAGCGAATCTTCATGCCCAGCTCGTCGGCAGCGGCATTGACGAAATCGCGCACGCTGTACTGCACGCCGGTGGCGATGACGAAGTCTTCCGGCTTGTCCTGCTGCAGCATCAGCCACTGCATCTCGACATAATCGCGCGCATGACCCCAGTCGCGCTTGGCGTCCATGTTGCCCAGATACAGGCAGTCCTGCAGCCCAAGCTTGATGCGTGCCAGGGCGCGCGTGATCTTGCGGGTCACGAAGGTTTCGCCGCGGATCGGTGATTCGTGGTTGAACAGGATGCCGTTGCAGGCATAGATGCCATAGGCCTCGCGATAGTTCACGGTGATCCAGTAGGCGTATAGCTTGGCCACGGCGTACGGGCTGCGCGGGTAGAACGGGGTGGTTTCCTTTTGCGGAATCTCCTGCACCAGCCCATACAGCTCGGAAGTGGAGGCCTGGTAGAAGCGTGTCTTCTTTTCCAGGCCGAGGATGCGGATGGCTTCCAGCACACGCAGCGCACCCAGCGCATCGGAGTTGGCCGTGTATTCCGGCTCTTCGAACGACACAGCAACATGGCTCTGCGCCGCCAGGTTGTAAATTTCATCCGGCTGCACCTGCTGGATGATGCGCACCAGACTACTGGAGTCGGTCATGTCGCCGTAGTGGAGGATGAAGTTGCGATTATCGACGTGCGGATCCTGATACAGGTGGTCGATGCGATCCGTATTGAACAGGGACGCACGCCGCTTGATGCCGTGTACCTCATAGCCCTTTTTCAACAGAAATTCTGCCAGATACGCACCATCCTGCCCGGTTATGCCGGTAATCAATGCAACTTTCTTCATGTTTGATCCTGGATAAAGTTTGATTTTGCCGCCGGCATGTGCGGCAAATGCCCATGCTTGCGGGATTGGGCATTATAATTTAAAGACTAAGTTCCCTGACATCTTTGTCACACCCGTTACAGAAAGGCGCCATGCTCTATCCCGTCATCCTCTCCGGTGGTTCCGGCACCCGTTTGTGGCCTCTGTCGCGCGCCGCGCTGCCCAAGCAGTTTCTGCCGCTGGTCACGGAGCGCACCATGCTGCAGGAAACGCTGCTGCGCCTGCATGGCCTGCCCGGCATGGCCAACCCGCTGCTGGTCTGCAACAATGAGCACCGGTTCCTCGCCGCCGAGCAGATGCGCGAGATCGGCGTGTCACCCCACTCGATTTTGCTGGAACCGCAAGGCCGCAACACCGCCCCGGCCGTGGCCATCGCCGCCTTTGCCGTGCATGCCAGCGATGCGCAGGCCACCCTGCTGGTATTGCCGGCCGACCACCTGATTCAGGATACGCATGGCTTTCATTCTGCAATACAGACCGCGGTCGACCTCGCGCAACAGGGCAGGCTGGTCACCTTTGGCATCACCCCGGATGCACCGGCCACCGGTTTCGGTTACATCGAACGCGGCAGCGCACTCAACGCCACCGCACACAGCTACGCAGTTGCGCGCTTTGTGGAAAAGCCCGACCTGAAAACAGCCAGACAATTTCTGGAGTCGGGCAATTTCTTCTGGAACAGTGGCATGTTCGTATTCAAGGCGTCCGCTTACCTGCAGGAGCTGCAGCGCTTCCGCCCTGACATCTACGCCGCGGCGCAACAGGCCTGGCAACGCAGCAGCAGAGACATGGATTTCTGCCGGCTGGATGAAACCGCCTTCGCGGCCTGCCCGTCCGACTCCATCGACTATGCCGTGATGGAACGCACCCAGCTGGCTGCGATGGTCACCGTGGACATCGGCTGGAGCGACATCGGCTCGTGGTCATCGCTGGCCGAAGTATGCCAGCAGGATGCTCGCGGCAATGCGCTGCGCGGCGACGTGTTTGCCGCCGAAACCAGCAGTTCCTATGTGCGCGCGGACAGCCGCATGGTCGCGGCCATTGGCGTGAAAGACCTGGTGATCGTAGAGACCGCGGACGCGGTGCTGGTGATGCACAAGGATTTCGCCCAGGACGTGAAGCAGGCAGTAGAATACCTGAAACAGGCCGAGCGCACCGAACACCTGATCCATCGCCGCGTCTACCGCCCTTGGGGCTACTACGAGGGCATCGACGTGGGCGAGCATTTCCAGGCGAAGCGCATCATGGTCAAGCCCGGCGCAAAGCTGTCCCTGCAGATGCACCACCGCCGCGCCGAGCACTGGGTGGTGGTGTCCGGCAAGGCGCGCGTCACCCGCGGTGAGGACTTGCTGGTGCTGTATCCCAACCAGTCCACCTATATTCCGCTTGGCGTGAAACACCGCCTGGAGAATATTGGCGAGGACCCGCTTTACCTGATCGAAGTGCAGTCCGGCGATTACCTGGGCGAAGACGACATCGTGCGCTTTGATGACGACTACAAGCGCAGCTGATCGAAGCCTACACCCCATGAGCCAAATCTCCACAGGCCTGAACATTGCCGTCGTGCGCTTTTCCGCACTGGGCGATGTCGCCATGATGGTGCCCGCCGTGCGTCACCTGCAACGCAGTCTTCCCGGTGCCACCATCACCTGGATCACCAGTCCGTTGTGCTATGCGCTGCTGCACGGGCTGGAGGGCGTGCAGTTCGTGGTGTGCGACAAGCCGCACTCGCTGGCCGATTATCGCGCGTTCTATCGCCTGTTCCGCCAGCGCCGGTTTGATGTGGTGCTGGCCATGCAGGCAAATCTGCGCGTCAACCTGCTGTACCCCGCGCTGCGCGCCACCCGCAAGATCGGCTTCGACCGTACGCGTGCGCGCGAAGGACAGTGGCTGTTCTGCAACCAGCACATCCCGTTTGAGGACAATCATCTGGTCGACAGCTTCATGTCCTTTGCCACCGCGCTCGGTGCGCCGCGCGGCGAGCCGGATTGCAGTCTGCCCATTTCCAGCGCCGAGCGCACACGTGCCCGCCAGCAACTGACTGCGCTGCCGCGCCCGCTGATCGCAATGCATCCCTTTGCCAGCAAGGCCGAACGCAACTGGCCGCTCGCCCGTCTTGCCGAGGTGATGCGCCAGGCCGGCGAACGCTGGAACGCCGGTTTCATGCTGACCGGCGGCAACAGCGCAGCCGAACGCGAGGGCTGTGCAGAGCTTGCAGACATCATGCCTCAGCGCACCCTCAACCTGTGTGGCCAGACCGAGCCCAAGCAATTGGCCGCCCTGCTCGGCGAAGCCGATGTGCTGATCGCCCCCGACACCGGACCCGTGCATCTGGCACGAGCCATGAATACCCCGGTGATCGGCCTGTATGCCGTCGCCTCGCCCAGGCTGTGCGGCCCTTATGGCGAGCAGCAACATGTCATCGACCGCTACCCGCAGGCGGTGCGCCAGTTCCTGCACAAGGACCCTGCGCGCCTGCCGTGGAACACCCGCGTGCATCACCCCGATGCGATGTCGCTGATCCAGGTGGATGACGTCATGGCCCAACTTTCACGCGTGCTCGAACCTCATGCTTAACGTACGCCATCTTTACTCCCTGCTACTGTGGCTGGCGCTGCCCTACGCGCTGTTTCATCTGCTCTGGCGTGCGCGCAAACAGCCCGAGTACCTGCAGCATATCGGCGAACGTTTCGGGTTCTATGCCCGGCACGGCGACAAACCGGTCATCTGGCTGCACACGGTATCGGTGGGCGAGACACGCGCCGCAGCCAAGCTGGTGCAGCGTCTGCTCGACCTGCATCCCGAGCACCAGATCCTGCTCACCCACACCACACCCACCGGACGCGCCGCCAGCGAACAGCTATATGGCGACCGGGTGCAGCGCGTGTACCTTCCCTACGACTACTCCTTTGCCGTGAAACGCTTCCTGCGCCATTTCAGGCCACAAGTTGGCGTGCTGCTGGAGACGGAAATCTGGTTCAACCTCATCCACCACTGCCACAGCGCCCGCGTACCGCTGTTGTTGCTCAACGCGCGGCTGTCGGAAAAATCGGCCGCGCGCTACGCCGGCTATCCGCGTCTGACGCGGCCTGCCCTGCGGGATCTGGCCGGTATCGCCGCACAGACCCAAGCCGACGCCGACCGCTTGACGGCACTCGGCGCACCGCAGGTTTCGGTGATGGGCAATCTCAAGTACGACATCGAGGCGCCGGGAGACATGCTCGAACGCGGACTGACGATGCGCTGCAACATGGGCATCAACCGCCCGGTGTTCCTGGCCGCCAGCACCCGTGAAGGCGAGGAGGATCTGCTGCTGAGCGCCCTGCAGTCGCTGAACATTCCGCACCTGCTGATCGTGCTGGTGCCGCGCCACCCGCAGCGTTTTGATGAGGTCGCCGCGCTATGCGCCCGCCATCAACTCACCCTGCAACGCCGCAGCGACGAGCAGCCGGTGGCGCCGGAAACACAGGTGTGGCTGGGCGACAGCATGGGCGAGATGTTTGCCTATTACATGGCCTGCGATATTGCCTTCATCGGCGGCAGCCTGTTGCCCTTCGGCGGTCAGAACCTGATCGAGGCCTGCTCCATGGGCAAGCCGGTGCTGATCGGGCCGCACACCTACAACTTTGCCGAAGCAAGCCGCATGGCCGTGGAAACCGGTGCTGCGCTACGCATCGAGTCCGCGACCGAACTCGGCGACAAGTTGCAGGAGCTGTTCCGACAGCCCGGGCGCATGACGCGCATGGGGCGCGCCGGCATGGAATTTGTACGGGCCAATCGCGGCGCCACGGAAACAGCCGTCACTCTGATCGGCAATTATCAAGCGTCTTTTCCCTGAATTAAGCTGGCATTTTTCCGATAGAATTGTGCCCTTAGCCAAGCAACAGGCATATTCAAATTGACCATACGTAAAATCCTGATTACCGGCGGAGCCGGCTTTATCGGCTCTGCCGTGGTGCGCCAGTTCATCCATGAGACGGACGCCACCGTTATTAATGTCGACAAGCTCACTTACGCGGGCAATCTGCAATCCCTGAGTTCGGTTGCGAGCAACCCGCGCTATCTTTTCGAGCACGTTGACATATGTAATGCTGTAGAGGTTGCCCGCCTGTTCCGCGAACATCAGCCGGATGCCGTCATGCACCTTGCCGCCGAATCTCATGTAGACCGTTCGATCACCGGGCCGGCCACCTTCATCCAGACCAATATCGTCGGCACCTATACCCTGCTGGAAGCAGCGCGCAATTATTGGTCTGCGCTGGATCTTTCGCGCAAACAGGCATTCCGATTTCACCATATTTCCACCGACGAGGTCTACGGCAGCCTGGGCGAAACGGGATTCTTTACTGAAGACACTGCCTACCAGCCAAATTCGCCCTACTCGGCCAGCAAGGCCTCTTCCGATCACCTGGTGCGCGCCTGGCATCACACGTATGGCCTGCCGGTCGTCACGACCAACTGCTCAAACAATTACGGCCCGTATCACTTCCCGGAAAAACTGATTCCGCTGATGATTCTGAATGCCGTTGACGGCAAGGCACTGCCAATCTACGGCAAAGGCGACAACATTCGCGACTGGCTATACGTGGATGACCATGCGCGAGCCCTGCGCCTTGTGCTGGCCCGGGGAAAAGTTGGAGAGGTGTACAACATCGGCGGCTGGAACGAGAAGACCAATCTTGAGGTCGTGCACGCGATCTGCACCATTCTTGATGAACTGCATCCACAGGGAGCGCCTCACGCCAGGCTGATCACTTACGTGCAGGACCGCCCCGGCCATGATCACCGTTACGCTATCGATGCCAGCAAGATTGCACGCGAGCTGGGCTGGAAGCCGATGGAGACCTTTGAAAGCGGCCTGCGCAAGACAGTGGAATGGTATTTGAATAGCCCGGACTGGGTCGACAACGTAACATCCGGCGAATACCAGCACTGGCTCGAGAGAAATTACGACAACAGGGGTTCAGCATGAAAGGCATCATCCTCGCCGGCGGTTCCGGCACGCGTTTATATCCAGTTACCCAGGCCATTTCCAAGCAACTTCTACCCGTGTATGACAAACCGATGGTCTACCACCCCCTGACCACCCTGATGCTTGCTGGCATTCGTGATGTCCTGATTATTACCACCCCGCATGATTCGCCGTTGTTTCGCCAGCTTCTGGGAGATGGTGGCCAGTGGGGCATGAATTTTTCCTACGCAGTTCAGCCTTCACCAGATGGGTTGGCGCAAGCATTTACTATCGGAGAGAAATTCATCGGCAACAATTCCTGTTCGCTAGTGCTGGGCGACAACATTTTTTACGGCCATGGCTTCGAACGCATGCTAGTTTCCGCAACAGAGAAAAAGCAGGGTGGCACCGTATTTGCCTATCACGTGCAAGATCCGCAACGCTATGGCGTGGTCGAGTTCGACGGCAGCGGCCATGCGTTGAGCATCGAAGAAAAGCCATTGCATCCAAAATCCAATTTTGCAGTCACCGGCCTTTATTTCTACGATAACGACGTCATCGAAATTGCCAAGAGCATCAAACCCTCCGCACGCGGTGAACTAGAGATAACCGATGTCAACCGCACTTATCTGGAGCGCGGCCTGTTAGATGTGCAGATCATGTATCGCGGTTATGCATGGCTGGATACCGGTACGCATGAATCCCTGCTGGAGGCCGGCGCCTTTGTGCAGACCCTGGAAAAGCGCCAGGGCCTGAAAATCGCCTGCCCCGAAGAAATTGCCTACCGCAAAGGCTATATCACCGCTGCTCAGCTGCAAGAATTGGCCCAGCCACTCGCCAAGAATGGCTATGGCCAGTACCTGCTCAACCTGCTGACCGAATAGGCTGATCCATGCAAGACACAGCGCCCGGCCTTCCAGACTTGCAGTTGATCGAACCCCGGGTGATTGAGGATGAACGTGGCTTTTTCTTTGAATGCTATAACCAGAAGAATTTTGCAGAGCTGACCGGGCACTGCGTCAACTTCGTGCAGGACAATCATTCTCGTTCGGCACACCACGTGCTGCGCGGCCTGCATTATCAAGTCCGGCAGCCACAGGGCAAGCTGGTCAGGGTTGTCGCCGGTAAGGTTTGGGATGTAGCTGTTGATCTTCGCAGGAGTTCGCCAACCTTTGGCCAGTGGGCCGGCCACGCGCTCTCGGCCGACAACAAACGCATGCTGTGGGTGCCGCCTGGCTTTGCCCACGGCTTTGTGGTGCTGAGCGAACATGCCGAGTTTCTTTACAAGACAACGGACTACTGGGCGCCAGAGCATGAGCGCACCATCCTGTGGAATGATCCGGACCTTGCCATCGACTGGCAGCTGGCAGGCGCAACCCCCACGCTGTCCGCCAAGGATCTGGCTGGCAAGCGCTTCAAGGATGCCGAGGTATTTGCGTGAAAAAAATCCTGCTCACCGGCAAGCTTGGGCAGGTTGGCTGGGAACTGCAGCGCACGCTGCTGCCCCTGGGCCAGGTGATTGCGCTCGACCATCATGATCTCGATCTGACCCAGCCTGACACGATTCGCAGCACCGTGCGAGCCCTGCGCCCCGACATCATAGTCAACGCAGCGGCCTATACCGCTGTCGACAATGCAGAGACTGAGAGGGATCTGGCCATGGCCATCAACAGCGTCGCTCCTGGCATTCTGGCGGAAGAGGCACACGATCTGGGCACATTGCTGGTGCACTACTCGACCGAGTACGTGTTTGATGGGCGCAAACAAGGGGCTTATGTGGAAGATGATGCACCCAACCCGCTGAACATTTACGGACACAGCAAACTGGCGGGAGAACAGGCCGTACGCGCAAGTGGCTGCAATCATCTGATCCTGCGCACCAGCTGGGTGTACGGCGCACGCGGCAGGAATTTCCTGCTGACCATGTTGCGTCTGGCAAAGGAGCGACCCGAGCTGCGCGTGGTCAGCGACCAGATCGGCGCCCCAACCTGGTGTCGCTCCCTGGCCGAAGTGACCGCGCTCGTGCTGGCCCAGTTGTATGCGCCGGAAACCGGGGGCGATGGCGTTGCGTGCGCGTCCGGCACCTATCACGTCACTTCTTCCGGCAGCGTTTCCTGGCACGGCTTTGCCAGTGAAATCTTGCGACTGGCCGCAGTACAACCGATGCCCGCAACGGTGGCGATCACCTCTGCCGACTACCCGACGCCTGCACAGCGCCCTGTAAACTCGGTGCTGTCCTGCGACAAATTGTTCAATACGTTTGGAGTGACTGCCGGCAACTGGCACGACAACCTGCGGCTGTGCCTGCAGGAAATGCGCCAGCCGGCGTCGGAGACTTACTGAGCCGTCGCCGGAGAATCTTGCGGAGCTGCCGGAGCGTCTGCTGGGGCGGCCGCTGGCGCGGATGCTGGAGCGGGCGCTGAAGAATCCAGCGTGTCAGTGGCGGCTGCACCTGATGCTGCTGCCGCTGAGCCTGACGGTGCTGTGGCTGGCGCCGCAGGGGCGGGAGCCTGTTGCTGCGGTGCCATACCCTGCTGCGGCGCCGGATACAGCGACTGGTTGACCACCGCCAGCTCGTCTTCAGCCAGCCCACCGATGGCCGCCTTCAGGCGCAGACGACTCAACAGGTAGTTGTACTGTGCCTGGTACAGATCGCGGCGGGTCGAGTAGAGCTGCTGCTGCGCATTCAGCACATCCAGATTCGTGCGCACCCCCACTTCCTGTCCCAGCTTGCTGGCTTCCAGCAGGCTCTCGCTAGACTTCTGCGCCTGCAGCAAGGCATTCACCTGTGCAATGCCGTTGACCACGCCCACGTAGGCCTGGCGTGTTTGCAGATCGACACCGCGTCGTGCGCTTTCCAGATCCTCGCGAGCACGGTCGCGATTGGCCTCGGCTTCGCGCCATTTGGACTGGATGGCCCCCCCTTGGAACAGCGGGATGTTGAGCTGCAGCCCCACTGATGCGTTGGTGTTGTCCGTATCGATGGCGTTATTGCCGTTGCCAAAGGTGCCGTCGCCCACCGGCGTCACTTTGCTCTTGCCATAACTCGCCACCAGGTCCAGCGTCGGATAGTGGCCGCCGCGGTTGCGATCCACTTCTTTTTCCGCCAGCTCGGCATTTGCCTGAGCTACTGCAATCTGCAGGTTGCCCTGTTCTGCCTGCTCCACCCACTTCTCCACGTCTGCCGGCTGCGGCGCTTCCAGCTTGAATGCCGTACCAAGTGGCTGCAGATCATTGGGCATCTGGCTGGTCAGCTGCTGCAAGGTGCGACGTTTGATTTCAAGGTTGCTCTGCGCGGCGATTTCCTGCGAAAGGATCAGGTCGTAACGGGCCTGTGCTTCGTGGGTATCGGTGATCGTGGCGCTGCCCACTTCGAAATTGCGCTTCGCCTGCGCCAGCTGTTCTGCAATCGCGGTCTTCTGCGCTGCGGTCAGCGTGACGTTGTCCTGCGCGGTCAGCACGTCAAAATAGGCTTGAGCAACGCGCAGGATCAGGTCCTGCTCGGCATTCTTGAATTGCGCATCAGCCTGCGCCACCTGCAATTCGGATTCGTTGTACAAGACCCAGTTGTTCTGGCGGAACAACGGCTGCACCAAGGTGATCGCCGCGCCGTTGTTGATGAAGCGGCTGGTGCCGGAAGGGTACGGGCTCGTCGAGTTGTACTGGACGTTGTTGTTGTTGTAGGTGCTGTTTGCCGTGATATTCACGCTGGGAAGTATCAGCGAACGGCCTTGCGTCAGCTTTTCCTGGCCGGCCTGATGAGACGCGCGTGCGCCGGCAAACACGGGATCCTTGCCTTGAGCTGCGTGATAAGTGTCCAGCAGGTCGGCGGCATGCGCCGGCAGACCGATACCCAAAACAGACAGCGCAATGAAAATACGTTTATTGCGGTTCATGGCTACGCCTCAAATATTAGAGTTTGCTAATATTACACACATCCATCCGTCATTTCAAGCAGGAAAGAACCTGCCCAGCTTTAAAATACAAAGCGTTCCGGCTGTGGCGCGTGCTGCAACGGAGCGATCAGGGTCTCGAACAATACCTTGCGCTCCATCGACTCGGTACCGGTACGTGTGATCAGGCGCGCCTGCATGATGGGCGCCTCGCCCACCACGGCAAACAGCCGGCCGCCCACTTTCAGATTCCTGAAAAACCCCTCGGGTTCCAGCAACACCGAGCCGGTCAGCACGATCACGTCATATTGCTCGTGCCCCCAGCCATTCGAGGCATCGCCTACCACGACCGAAACGTTTTCCAGATTTTGCGAGGTCAGCTTGCGCGCCGCTTCTTCGCTCAGCTCGGGCACGATTTCCACCGTGGTGACGTGCGCGGCCAGGCGCGACAACAGGGCCGCCAGGTAACCGCTGCCCGTGCCCACTTCCAGCACGGTTTCGCCCGGCTGGATGCGCAAAGACTGCAGCACGCGTGCCTCCATTTTGGGTTGCCACATGGCGACGCCGTGACCCAAGGGAATTTCCAGCTCCATGAAGGCCAGCGCCTCCATGCCGTGCGGCACAAACTGCTCGCGCCGCACCTTGGGCAACAGATCCAGCACGCGCATGTCCAGCACCTCCCAAGGGCGGATCTGTTGTTCAACCATGTTGAAACGAGCTTGTTCCCTGCTGTTCATCTGCTCCCCCCGTTGCTGGTGTTAGTGCAATTCCATGGCCGCTACGCCGCGGCCGCCACTTAATCGTATATAACAATACCATTCCGCACGCCGAATGTAACCCTCTGGCTTGCTTTTGCAGTCTGTTTCCAGTAACTTGCAACGCTTGCGTGGGGGTCTTCGCCATCTCTTGCCGGCGGAGTGAGACATACCCTTTGAACCTGTACGGATAATGCCGTCGTAGGGAAGCGTCCTGCCGCAGGCCGGTGCTCCCTCATCTCTTCTGGAGCACCCAATCATGAATGCCAATCCCAAGTTTCTCGCCCAATCTGCCCATGTAGACGAGGCCGCCATCAAGCCGTTGCCCAATTCGCGCAAGGTCTACGTGCAGGGCAGCCGTCCCGACATCCGCGTGCCGATGCGCGAGATCTCCCTGACCGATACCCATCTGAATAACGGCGTGGAGAAAAATCCGCCCATCTACGTGTACGACTGCTCCGGCCCCTACACCGACCCGGCAGTGAAGATCGACATCCGCTCCGGTCTCGCCGAGATGCGCGCCGGCTGGATCGCCGAGCGTGGCGACACCGAAGCCCTGCCGCGCCTTTCTTCCGACTATGGTCAGCAGCGCCTGAACGACCCGGCGCTTGCCGACATGCGCTTCAACCTCAAGCACACGCCGCGCCGTGCCAAGGCCTGCATGAACGTCACCCAGATGCACTACGCACGCAAAGGCATCATCACGCCGGAGATGGAATACATCGCCATCCGCGAGAACCAGAAGATCGACGGCCTTTCCGAGATGATGCTCAAGCAGCATCCCGGCGAAAACTTCGGCAAGTCCATGCCGAAAAGGATCACGCCCGAATTCGTGCGCGACGAAGTGGCCGCCGGCCGCGCGGTGATCACCGCCAACATCAACCACCCGGAAATCGAGCCGATGATCATCGGCCGCAATTTTTTAGTGAAAGTTAACGCCAACATCGGCAACTCTGCGCTCGGCTCCAGCATTCAGGAGGAGGTCGAGAAAATGACCTGGGCCATCCGCTGGGGCGGCGACACGGTGATGGACTTGAGCACCGGCAAGAATATCCACGAGACGCGCGAATGGATCATCCGCAACTCGCCCGTGCCGATCGGCACCGTGCCCATCTATCAGGCGCTGGAAAAGGTAAACGGCAAGGCCGAAGACCTGTCCTGGGAAATCTTCAAGGACACCCTGATCGAGCAGGCCGAACAGGGCGTGGACTACTTCACCATCCACGCCGGCGTGCTGCTGCGCTACATCCCGATGACCGCCAAGCGCATGACCGGCATCGTCTCGCGCGGCGGCTCCATCATGGCCAAGTGGTGCCTAGCCCACCACAAGGAAAACTTCCTCTACACGCACTTCGAAGAGATCTGCGAGATCATGAAGGCCTACGACGTGACCTTCTCCCTCGGCGACGGCCTGCGCCCCGGCTCCATCTACGACGCCAACGACGAGGCGCAACTTGGGGAGCTGAAGACGCTGGGCGAGCTGACGCAGATTGCCTGGAAGCACGACGTGCAAGTGATGATCGAAGGCCCGGGACACGTGCCCATGCACATGATCAAAGAGAACATGGACCTGCAACTGAAGTGGTGCCACGAAGCGCCGTTCTACACGCTAGGGCCGCTGACGCAGGACATCGCCCCCGGCTACGACCACATCACGTCTGCAATCGGCGCAGCGATGATCGGCTGGTTCGGCACTGCCATGCTCTGCTACGTCACGCCGAAAGAACATTTGGGCCTGCCCAACAAGGCCGACGTGAAGGAAGGCATCATCACCTACAAGATCGCCGCGCACGCCGCCGACCTCGCCAAGGGCCACCCGGGCGCGCAGATCCGCGACAACGCGGTGTCGAAGGCGCGCTTCGAGTTCCGCTGGGAAGACCAGTTCAACATCGGCCTCGACCCCGACCGCGCCCGCGAATTCCACGACGAAACCCTGCCCAAGGAATCCGCCAAGGTCGCCCACTTCTGTTCCATGTGCGGCCCGCAGTTCTGCTCGATGAAGATCAGCCAGGACGTGCGCGACTTCGCCGCGAAGGAAGGACTATCCGAGCATGCCGCATTGGAAAAAGGAATGGAAGTGAAGTCGGTGGAGTTCGTCAAACAGGGTGCCGAGGTTTACCACAAGGCATGATGGTGGACTGCCGCCCCCACTGCGCCGCCTGCTGCATCGCCCCCTCCATCACCTCACCGCTGCCCGGCATGCCCAACGGCAAACCCGCCGGGGTGCCGTGCGTGCAGCTGGATGCAGAGCTGCGCTGCAAAGTGTTTGGCCAGCCGGCACGTCCGCCCTTCTGCGCCGGCCTGCAGCCCTCGCCCGAGATGTGCGGCAATTCACGCGAGGAAGCCATCGCCTGGCTGAGCCGACTGGAGCAAGCCACCCGCCCCGGGGTATAATGTGCCATGCATTTGCATGACACGTCCTTCTCTCCCGAGGTCACTTCTCAATGCCCGTGCACGGGCCATTGCACCACCGCACTGGGTGACGATGTGTGTCGCAGCTGCCTGCGCACCTTCGAAGAGGTCACGCGCTGGCCAGAGCTGACTGAAGAGGAGCGGGTCTGCATCAACCGTCGCATCGCGCTCATCCGCCGCCCCTCCTGATGCGGCAACCGCGACTGCGTAACAAGTAGCGAACAACGACAAAGCTGATACATGGATATTTTGCTGTTACTGAAGGCCGCCATTCTTGGCGTAGTGGAAGGTTTGACTGAATTTCTGCCGATTTCCAGCACCGGCCACCTGATCCTGGTGGGAGATCTGCTCAACTTCAATGACGAGAAGGGCAAGGTGTTCGAGATCGTGATCCAGTTTGCCGCGATCCTGGCGGTGTGCTGGGAATACCGCGCGCGATTGCTGTCGGTGCTGATCCACGTGCCACGCGAACATGAGGCACAGCGCTTTGTCGGCAACCTGTTCATCGCGTTCCTGCCGGCCGCCGTGCTAGGCCTGCTGTTCGCCAGCAAGATCAAGGCCTATCTGTTTGCACCCATTCCGGTGGCGCTGGCCTTCATTGCCGGCGGCCTGATCATCCTGTGGGCAGAGCGGCGTGAACACAACATCACCGTAAACAACGTGGATGAGATGGGCTGGCAGGATGCCTTGAAGATCGGCCTGGCGCAGTCGCTGGCGCTGATACCCGGCACCTCGCGTTCCGGCGCCACCATCATCGGCGGCCTGCTGTTCGGCCTGTCGCGCAAGGCAGCGACGGAGTTCTCCTTCTTCCTCGCGATCCCCACCCTGTTCGCCGCCACGGTGTATGAAGTGGTGAAGTACCGCCACCTGTTCCTGGTGGACGACTGGTCCATGTTCGCGGTGGGCGCGGCGATGTCGTTCTTCAGCGCCTTCCTGTGCGTGCGCTGGCTGCTGCGTTTCATCAGCCGCAACGATTTCTCGCTGTTCGCCTGGTACCGCATCCTGTTTGGCGTGCTCGTGCTGGCCACCTATTTCACCGGCACTGTGGACTGGTCCGCCAGTTGATCGCGCTTCAGCTCTGCTCCCACGGCAAGCCCAGCACGCGCCAGCCATTGCTGGTGTTGCGGTGCTTGGCGGCATTCAGGTCGCCCTCGAAGCCGAGCAGGACGTTGTAGCAATCGCGATAGCCGGCCTGCGTGGCCATGCTCGCAGCAAAGTGTGAGCGCCCGCCACTGCGGCAGATGAACATCAGCAACGCTTCCTTGTCGACTTGCTGCTCCAGCGCCGCCATGAAGTGGTGATTCACTTTCATGCCGGGATAGGTTGCCCATTCGATTTCAATTGCACCCGGTATGCGCCCGACGAAATCCAGCTCGGCGCGCGAACGTACATCCACCAGTTTGGCGCCTGGCGCTGCCTGCATCAGCGTGTAGGCTTCCTGCGGCAGCAACGCACCCTCGTATGGCAAATTCAGGTCTTTTGCCCGGCCCTGCGCAACACTCAGAATTTCCGAAATCTTGCCCATGATGACCTCCGCGTGTATTCATTATGCGGGCCGCTAATGCTATTCTTCGCGGCGTTCCCGCATACTAGCGCAAGCGCCATGAAAAATCCCCCGCAGCCGCATGCACGCAGCAAAACCAATGTGTTTGAGCCAGCCCATCCGGTGCGCTACGCCGCAGCCCAGCGCAGCACCTGGGTGAGCATCATCATCAACATGCTGCTCACCGTGCTGCAGGTGATGGCCGGCTTCTTCGGCAAATCGCAGTCGCTGATGGCCGACGGCCTGCATTCCTTTTCCGATCTGGTTTCCGATGTGCTGGTGCTGTTCGCCAACCGCCACGGCAATCGTCACGCCGATGCCAATCACCCTTACGGCCACGCGCGTATCGAGACGGCCGCCTCTCTGATCCTGGGCGTGAGCCTGGCCGCACTCGGCATCGGCTTGCTCATCTCCGCCGGCCTGCGTTTGCAGCATCCGGAAAACGTGCAGGCCGTGCATCCCTTCACCTTCTGGATTGCACTGGTCGCGCTGGCGGCCAAGGAAGGCATGTTCCGCTACATGCTGGCTGTGGCGCAGCGCGTGCGTTCACAGATGCTGATCGCCAATGCCTGGCACGCGCGCTCTGACGCCGCCTCTTCGCTGGTGGTGATGGTGGGTATTGGGGGCAACCTGCTCGGCTACACCTTCCTCGACCTGGTCGCGGCGGCAGTGGTAGGCGGCATGATCGCGCACATGGGCGCGAAGTTTGCCTTTGATGCGCTGGCCGAACTGGTGGATACCGGGCTGTCGGAAGAAGAAGTTGCCGAAATCCGCGCTACGCTGCTGCAGACACCCGGCGTGAACAGCCTGCATGAATTGCGTACCCGCAAGATGGCTGACAACGCCCTGGTGGACGCCCACATCATCGTCGATCCGCGCATCAGCGTATCGGAGGGGCACTACATTGCCGAGTCGGCGCGCCAGGCCGTGTTGCGCCGTCATCATGTGCTGGATGTGATGGTGCATATCGATCCGGAAGACGATGCCCATGCCAAGCCCAACATTCATCTGCCGGTGCGCGACGTGCTGCTGCAGCATCTGGCGCAGCGCCTGGAGGTGGGCAACCTGCCGTTCGATCGCATCATGCTGCACTATCTGGATGGCAAGGTTGAAGCCGAATTGTTTGTGGAGGCCTCCAACACACAACTGAACGCCGCCGTACTGGATGCAATACCCGCCAAACTGGCATCAATCTGCGCAGACGACCCCTATTTCCGCACCATCCAGCTGCACCGCTGCTGCGCACCAAAATAGTGCACCGGCACGTCGAGACGCCCCATTTTGGCGCGCACAAATTTTCCATGCTGCCTGATGGATATGGCAAAATGCCCGCTTTCGCACGGTTTCTGGTGTGGCACGATTTGTGCTCGTTTACGGGCTCAGGTTTTTAGTTTGGTTCGACATTATTTTGGGAGAGCGAGAATGTTCAAATCTGCAGCAGATGCAATGAAGATGATTCACGGTGGCGAAATCAAGTTCGTCGACCTGCGTTTTACGGATACCCGCGGCAAGGAGCAGCACGTATCCGTTCCGGCCAAATACTTTGGCGAAGACAAATTCACCGAGGGCCACGCATTTGACGGTTCTTCCATCGCTGGCTGGAAGGGCATCCAGGCTTCCGACATGCTGCTGATGCCGGACCCGACCTCTGCCTACGTTGATCCGTTCATGGACGAGAGCACCCTGGTCATCACCTGCGACGTAATCGAGCCATCCGACGGCAAGGGCTATGACCGCGACCCACGCTCCATCGCCAAGCGCGCCGAGGCTTACCTGAAATCCACCGGTCTGGGCGACACCGCATTCTTCGGCCCTGAACCAGAATTCTTCATTTTCGATTCCGTGACCTGGACCGTCGACATGTCCGGCTGCTCTCTGAAAATCAACTCCGAAGAGGCCGCATGGGCCACCGGCGAGAAATTCGAAGGCGGCAACACCGGCCACCGTCCAATGGTGAAGGGCGGCTACTTCCCCGTGCCCCCGGTAGACTCCCTGCATGACATTCGTTCCGCCATGTGCCTGGCACTGGAAGAAGTCGGCATCGAAGTCGAAGTACATCACCACGAAGTGGCGACCGCCGGCCAGTGCGAGATCGGCACCAAGTTCAGCACCCTGGTACACCGCGCCGACCAGACGCAGACACTGAAGTACATCGTGCACAACGTCGCACACCAGTACGGCAAGACAGCCACCTTCATGCCCAAGCCCATCGTTGGCGACAACGGTTCCGGCATGCACGTGCACCAGTCGATCTGGAAGGACGGCAAGAACACCTTCGCAGGCAAGGGCTACGCCGGCCTGTCCGAGACAGCGCTGTACTACATCGGCGGCATCATCAAGCACGCCAAGGCACTGAACGCGATCTGCAACCCCGGCACCAACTCTTACAAGCGCCTGGTGCCGCACTATGAAGCACCGGTCAAGATGGCCTACTCTGCCAAGAATCGTTCCGCTTCGATCCGCATTCCGCACGTAGCCAGCGACAAGGCACGCCGCATTGAAACACGCTTCCCGGATCCTACTGCCAACCCGTACCTGTGCTTCGCCGCTCTGCTGATGGCCGGTCTGGACGGTATCCAGAACAAGATTCACCCCGGCGATCCTGCGGACAAGAACCTTTACGACCTGCCGCCGGAAGAGGACGCAAAGATCCCGACCGTGTGCGCCTCTCTGGACGAAGCTCTCGACGCGCTGGCCAAGGATCACGAGTTCCTGACCCGAGGCGGTGTGTTCTCCAAGGACTTCATCGATGCATTCATCACATTGAAGATGGACGAAGTGAACAAGATCCGCATGACGACCCACCCGGTCGAGTTCGACATGTACTACAGCATCTAAGCTTCGGTACATAAAGCAGCACAACAAAACGGGGCGCAAGCCCCGTTTTTGTTTTTCGGCGAACCGCAAATGGTTTGTCTGTGTCAGATGCATACCCTATACTTGCCGCAGCCAT
>DATDDN010000011.1:0-13108 GCA_036523795.1 Gallionellaceae bacterium
CCCGGCGTGCACATCTTCGTCGGCAACGAGTCCGGCCTGACCGGCCTGAACGAATGCAGCGTGGTCAGCGCACCCTATGCGGCAAACGGGCAGATCATCGGCTCGCTGGCCGTGGTCGGCCCCAAGCGCATGAATTACGAACGTGTGGTGCCCATCGTGGACATCACCGCCAGACTGCTCAGCAACGCGCTGTCGCAGTATTGAAAGCGATTGCGCTTGCCGATACGGCGTTGAAAAATGGCTCGGAATGCTCATTTACTCCATGTAAACTCCGCTTCCTCACCATTTTCCGCCTTGTCTTGGCTGCGCTCATCGCGCTTTCGAGTTCGCACATAAAACAAGATGCCTTATCAGACTGAACCGACATTCCGCCACGGCACACCCGAAAAAACCGCGGTGCTGCTGGTCAACCTCGGCACGCCGGAGGCCCCCACCGCGCAGGCCGTCAAACCCTACCTGCGCGAATTCCTCAGCGACCGGCGCGTGATCGAGATTCCGCGTGCGCTGTGGTGGCTGATCCTCAACGGCATCATCCTCAATGTGCGCCCGAAAAAATCCGCCGCCAAGTACGCCAGCATCTGGCTGCCGGAAGGCTCGCCGCTCAAGGTGCATACCGAGCGCCAGACCGTGCTGCTGCAAGGCTATCTGCACGAGAAGACTGGCGGCGCATCGCTGCTGGTGGATTACGCCATGCGTTACGGCAAGCCTTCGATCGCCGATGCGCTGGCGCGCCGGAAGGCACAGAATGCGCAGCGCATCCTGCTGGTGCCGCTGTATCCGCAATATGCCGCCAGCTCCACAGCCACGGTTTGCGACGCAACGTTCGCCGCCATGCGGCAGATGCGCAACATGCCGGCGCTGCGCACCATCCGCCATTTCCACGACGACCCGGGCTACATCAGGGCGGTGGCGCAGAACATACGCGACTACTGGACACTGCATGGCCGCCCGGACAAGCTGGTGATGAGCTTTCACGGCGTGCCGCGTTTCACCCTGGATCGCGGCGACCCCTACCACTGCGAATGCCTGAAGAGCGGGCGCCTGATCGCCGAGGAGCTGGGCCTGTCGGCAGAACAGTATGTGGTCAGCTTCCAGTCGCGCTTCGGCCGCGCGGAATGGCTGCAGCCCTACACCACGGCCACGCTCAAGGCGCTGGGCAAGCAGGGGACGAAACGCGTGGACGTGGTGTGCCCTGGCTTCGTCGCCGACTGCCTGGAGACGCTGGAAGAGATCGCCCAGGAAGGCCGCGAGGATTTCCAGCACGCGGGCGGTGGCGAATACCACTACATCCCCTGCCTCAACGAACGCCCGGAGTGGATCAATGCGCTGACCGAACTGGTGCTGGCCAACCTGCACGGCTGGCTGGACCGGCCCGATGCGGCGGCACTGAAGCAGAGCCGCCTGCGCGCGCAGGCTACCGGCGCCTCGGCGTGAGCAAACCATAAGGGGCACGTGGCTACTGCCCGCGTTTCTCGCCGGATTGACGCAACAACGTCAAGCCTGCATTAAAATCGGCGCAGTCACTCGGCACCATGACTGACTCCCTTTCCAACCATAAGCAAGGAGCGTCCAAGATGTTGCGAAATCTCGTTAGAACACTGCTGCTGGCACTGCTGCTGTCCACGCCGCTCGCCGCACTGGCCGGCGGCAGCGAACTCACCTGGTACGGCCACGCCGCCTTCAAGCTGACCACCCCTTCCGGCAAGGTGCTGCTTATCGACCCGTGGATCACCAATCCGGCCAACAAGAACGGCAAGGAAGACCTGGCCAAACTGGACAAGGTTGACCTGATCCTGATCACGCACGGCCACTTCGACCATGTCGGCAACAGCGCCGAAATCGCCAAGAAGACCGGCGCGAAGCTGGTCTCCACCTTCGACCTGGGCAGGGCGCTCGCCACCTATGGCGGCTATCCCGCCAGCCAGATGGGCTTCGACACCCAGGGCAATTTCGGCGGCGAGCTGACGCTGCTGGATGGCGAAGTGACGATCGCCTTCATTCCCGCCATCCACAGCTCCACGGTGGTGGCGCCTGAAGGCAGCACCGACAAGGACATCCACGACGGCGGCAATCCCGGCGGCTTCCTGATCACCGTGAAGAACGGCCCGACCATCTACCATACCGGCGACACCGACCTGTTTGGCGACATGGCCCTGGTCAGGCAATTCCACAAGGTCAATGTGATGCTGACCGCCATTGGCGGCCATTTCACCATGGGCCCCAAGCGCGCGGCCGATGCAGTCAAGCTGGTTGATCCCGACATGGTGATTCCCATGCACTTCGGCACCTTCCCCGTTCTGGACGGCACGCCGCAGGCACTGGAGGCTGCCATGAAGGCAGAGCACTCCCGCGCAAAAATGAAGGCCATGAACGTTGGTGAAACACTCAAGCTTTAGCATTACTGCGCAATAACAATGACCGCGGCAGGGCTTCCCTGCCGCGGTTTTTTTTCTTGCATCCCCCGCCGCTTTAGTGGAAATTATGCGTATTAGCGGTATGCAGGTCGCGCCGCACATCAGAGCAGGAAGCAATACTCTCTTCACATGCAGACATATCCCTACCCCTGGTTGGCTCACTTACTGGTCCTGGCCGGTGCCGTGTTGCTGGCATTGTCGCTGCTGCTGGTGCAACAGCTGGTTGCAGACCTGCCGGCCGGGCGCATGCGCGCTCGCTGGTACCAGCTGTCCCTGCTCATCGTGCTGTTCATCGCCGGCTACGCCGTGTATGCCGTCGTTTCCTGGACCAACCACCAGCGCTGGCAGGATCTGATCGTTCCCGTCCTGCTGTTCTGCGGTTCCTGTTTCGTGTGGCTGACGGCGCGACTGGCCCTGCATACCACCGAGGATCTGCAGCAACTGGTGCGCCTGGAGCAGGAGAACATCACCGACCCCCTGCTGGGTATCTACAATCGCCGCCATCTCGATCGGCGCCTGGAAGAAGAGTGCGCACGTGCCCTGCGCTACAAGATGCCGCTGTCGGTGCTGATGCTGGATATCGACCACTTCAAGCAGGTCAATGACACCTGGGGCCACCAGACTGGCGATCTGGCGCTGCAGCACATCGGGCGGATACTGGAAGAAAACGTACGTCAGCTGGATGTGGTGGCACGTTATGGCGGCGAGGAGTTGATGGTCCTGGCCCCCGACACCTCGCTCGTGACGGCGGCGGAGCTGGCCAGACGCCTGCATCAGCACATCGGCGGGCATCCCCTGCTGATCACCGATGCCACCGGCACACAGCACGCCGTGCGCATGACCGTGAGCATAGGCGTGGCCAGTCTCGGCTGCGGCATCGATACGGTACAGAAACTGCTGGCCTGCGCCGACCGTGCGCTGTATGAGGCCAAGCACACGGGCCGCAACCAGGTGGTCTCCTGCGACAACTGCATCGGGGGATGATGCGGCAGGGCCGCAGGCTCAGGCGGCCTGCTCGATCTTCTTGATGATCTTGCTGACGGTGGAGAAGTGAATCTGTGCGGCGTTGGCGATATCCGCCATGGAATAGGCATGTTGCTGGTACGCCTGGCGGATCGCGGCGTTGCGTTGTGTCCGGTCTGCCCGCACCTTGGCCGGGAACAGCGACTTGATTCCGGGACGCTTCGCCAGGCTGGCCGGACGCGGCAGCTTGCTCAGGCTGCTCTCACCCGAAAGCATAGCCTTCATCTTCTTGCAGAAGGCGGTGCCGCCGAGCAGGATCTGTGACCTCACATTGAGCAGGGGCGATGGCGCATCCGCCCCCGCCGCCACAAACTCCGCATACCGGCGTTGCGCCACGCTGGCGGTGCGGCCGAACTGTTCGAGTATCCACTGCGTGTGCAACCAGGGCGGCGTGCGTTTCTCGCCCGCGGTGGCCGGGTAGCTGCTCCAGGGGTAACGTGAGAGGTTGCGCACTGCCTTGAGGCGCAAGGGGTTCAGCACCACATGGCGCACCAGCTCCAGCAGGTAGCTCTGGCGCTCGACCAGTATGGCCTTGTAGCGCCCCTGGAACAGATTGCCGCCGCTGTTGTGGATGTGGTTGAAACGCTGCGTGTAGACGCCATTGAGCTGGCGCATGCCGCGCGCGAGATTGGCATCGGGCGTTTCGATCACCAGGTGGTAGTGGTTGTTCATCAGGCAGTAGGCATGGCAGATCCAGCCAAAGCGCGCCACGACTTCGCCCAGCACCTCGAGGAAGCGTTCGCGATCTGCGTCATCCAGAAACACATCAGCACCGCCTTCACCGCGGGATGTGACATGGTAAATTGCACCTGCATATTCAAGTCGGATTGGTCTGGCCATGTTGTCACCTCTTCAAGTCCAATCGGTTTACGTATCAAATTTACCTTAGGCCTAGTCACCCCATAAGTCAATGCATGACCCCGATTACCCAAGACATACGCGTGGTCTATGAGCGCGCCGCAGTCCATCCGGCGCGACGATTCAGAAATAATTCTGCAGCATGAATTGCGCCGCTTCTTGCGCCCCCTTCGCCTGCGGCCTGGCTGGCCGTGGCGCATCCCACAGCGCGGACAAGGCCTCGGCCAGCTCACCTGCCTGCGCCTGCTCGCGGCTCACTTCGCGGCACACAGCGTGCTGCTGTAACCACTGCACCAGGAAGGGTTCTTCCGGCCAGTCGCGGCGCGACACATACAGCAGCGGTACGCCGCTGCACGCGGCCTCGGCAAAGGTGCCATAACCCGGCTTGGTCAGCACGGCATCGCACGAAGCGAGCAGCTCGCTGAACGAAATGCCGAGCGCGTCATAGGCGCTGACATCTTCGCGCTGGATGTTCCATCCATGCGGCGCCAGCCAGCGCACGCCCGGCAGGCGCGGCCAGTGCTCGATCGGCAGGCGGTATTCCATGCCGCCCATCGCCACCAGCACCCACTTCTCGCCTGCTGGCAACACCCCCTGCGCGATGAGATGCTCGCGCCGTGAAGACGCGGGTTGCACGATGGGCGAGACGGGGCGCGTATTGGAGAGCTGCGGCATGGCCATGGCAGGCTGCGGCTGCAGGAAATGCTCTGCGCGGCTGTAGGCCTCCAGCATCTGCGCGTGGATGGCGCGACTGGCCGCATCCTGCACGCAGTAGTGCCGGTAGATGTCAGCCCAGTTCAGGCTGCACAAGGCAACGGAGCGGATGCGTGCCGCGTGCGCGGCGGCCAGCGACAGATAGGGCACGTTGGCCAGCAGCAGGTCGGGCCTGAGCGCGGCCATGTCTGCCGCGGCATGCTCCACCTTGCGCTCCCAGTCGGCGTGAAAAGCGCGATAGGCGGCGCTTTCCGCCACTTTCACCTCCACTGCACTCGCCATCTGCATGCCGAAATCGAAGCCCTGTGGAATGTGCCGGAAGTCGCAGCCAATGCGCTGCTGCAGGTAGGCATGTGGTGCGGCGCAGCGCACGGTGAGCTGCAGCTCCGGGCGCAGACGCTTGAGCTCGCGCAGCACCGGCGCGGTCTGCGCAATATGGCCATAGCCGTGGAACGAGATGTCTACCAGCAGGTGCGGCATGCTGAATCCTTAACAGACCATCGTCCGCAGATTACGCAGATTAAAATCCCAAGTCACGTTGAATACAGGCGTGCCACTCGGTTCACGCAGCACGCTCTCACTCGTCGCCTGAAAAATCTGCGTCAATCTGCGGAATCTGCGGATAAGGCCATGGGGTATTAAAGCTTGATGAAGTTGTCGCGATAGTGCTTCATCTCTTCGATCGATTCGTAGATGTCGGCCAGCGCCTCATGCTTGCCGTGCTTCTTGATACCCTGCGCCACCGACGGTTTCCAGCGCCGTGCCAGTTCCTTGAGGGTGCTCACGTCGAGATTGCGGTAGTGGAAGTAGGCTTCCAGCTCCGGCATCCAGCGCGCCATGAAACGGCGGTCCTGACAGATGGAATTGCCGCACATCGGCGAGGTACGGATGGGAACATACTGCTTGAGAAACTCCAGCATCTGCGCCTGCACGCTGGCCTCATCGAGGGTGGACACCTTGATCTTGTCGATCAGGCCGGATTTGCCGTGGGTGGACTTGTTCCAGGCATCCATGCCATCGAGGATGCTGTCCGGCTGATGCACCACCAGTACGGGGGCCTCCGCCACGGTATTGAGCTCGCTGTCGGTGATGACGATGGCGATCTCGATGATGCGATCGGTCTCCGGCACCAGCCCGGTCATCTCCATATCCAGCCAGATCAGGTGGTTTTGATTTTGTGCCATAATTCGTTGCTTTATCCGTGAACTGTCAAAGTCGTATTGTGTCATACCAGTTTGCAGCAAGGCTATTCATCCGCTGCCGTTTTTCCTAACACCGTAAGATTCCGAGAACATGACCGCATCGCTGTTTACCACCCTGTTTGTCGCCGCCGTGCTGATCACCACCGTGACCAAGCTGTGGCTTGCGCGCCGCCACCTCAGGCACATCGCCGCGCATCGCCACGAGGTGCCCGAAGCGTTCCGCGCGCAGATCGAACTGGCCGCACACCAGAAGGCCGCCGACTACACCCGCGCCAAGACCGAGCTCGGCATGCTTGGCGCGCTGCTCGACGCCACGCTGCTGCTGGCATTCACCCTGGGCGGCGGCATCCAGCTGCTGGCCGATGCCTGGCAGGGCCAGTTGGGCAATCCCATCCTGCAGGGCATCGCCATCATCGCCTCGGTGCTGATGCTGAGCGCGCTGCTGGAAACACCGTTCGACCTGGTGCGCACCTTCGGCATCGAGGCACGCTTCGGCTTCAACAAGATGACCTTCAGGCTCTATCTGCTCGACGCGGCAAAGAGCCTGCTGCTGGGCGCCGCACTCGGCCTGCCGCTGCTGTATGCGGTACTGTGGCTGATGCAGCGCATGGGCGACGGCTGGTGGCTGTACGTGTGGGCGGTGTGGGTCGGCTTCAGCCTGCTGCTGCTGTTCATCTACCCCAGTTTCATTGCGCCGCTGTTCAACAAATTTTTGCCGCTGCAGGATGATGCGCTCAAGGCGCGCATCGAGGCGCTGCTGCACAAGTGCGGCTTTGCCGCGCAGGGCCTGTTCGTGATGGATGGCTCCAAGCGCAGCACGCACGGCAACGCCTATTTCACCGGCTTCGGCAAGACCAAGCGCATCGTGTTCTTCGACACCCTGCTGCAGCGCCTGTCGCCGGACGAAATCGATGCGGTGCTGGCGCACGAGCTGGGCCACTTCAAGCATCGCCACGTGCTCAAGCGCATCCTGTTCACCTTCGCCACCAGCCTGGCGTTCCTGTGGCTGCTGGCGCAGCTGATGCATGCGCCGTGGTTCTACTTCGGCCTGGGCGTGAGCACGCCCTCCACCGCGCTGGCGCTGCTGCTGTTCTTCATGGTGATGCCGGTGTTCAGCTTCCTGCTGCATCCGCTCACCTCGGCGTATTCGCGCAAGCACGAGTTCGAGGCCGATGCCTACGCCGCCCAGCAAACCCGCGCCAGTGACCTGGTCAGCGCCCTGGCCAAGCTCTACCAGGACAATGCCGCCACGTTGACACCCGATCCGCTGTACTCTAAATTTTACGACTCTCACCCGCCCGCGCAGATCCGGATTGCCCGGCTGCAATCACTGTAAAGAGGACACCATGCACAAACTGCTCGCCACGCTGACTCTGCTGACACTCGCCAGCGCCGCAACGGCTGCGCCATTCGCCAATGGCGACCCGGCCACCGGCAAGAAACTGTTCGACAAGTACAAGTGCAACAGCTGCCACATCGACATGGTGGGCGGCGACGGCAGCGGCGTGTTCACCCGCCCCAATCACAAGGTGCGCAGCCCGGACGACCTGGGCGCGCAGATGCGCCGCTGCTCCGGCATGCTGGGCACCAACATCACGCCGCAGGAAGAAGAGCACCTGGCCGCCTATCTCAACCAGAAGTACTACAAGTTCAAATGAGCGCTGTGATCGACCTGTGCAGGCGCGGCTGCGTGCCCCTGAGCGGCAGCGACGCGCCGCTGCGCGAGGATGAGATCAACGCCCTGCTCGGCCAGCTGGAGCACTGGCGGCAATACGACCGCATCATCGGCAGGACCTTCGAGTTCGGGAACCACTACGAGACGCTGGCCTTCGTCAACGCGCTGGCCTGGGTTTCGCACCGCGAGGACCACCATCCCGAACTGACCGTGGGCTACAACAAGTGCCACGTGGAATACACCACGCATTCCATCAATGGCCTGTCCATGAACGATTTCATCTGCGCTGCCAAGGTGGACGCCTTGTTCAGGATTTGAGTACCACCGTACCAGGCCGCATCATCGCCGCATTTGGCCGCCAGTACCTGGCCGAGCTGCCCGACGGCGAACTGCTGGTGTGCCTCACCCGCGGCAAGAAAAGCGAGGTCGCCTGCGGCGACCAGGTGGAAGTGCAGCGCACCGCTGCCGCCAGTGCGCAGGATGGCGCCCAGGGCGTGATCGAAAGCATCCATCCGCGCTCTTCCCTGCTGTATCGCTCCGATGCCTACAAACAGAAACTGATCGCGGCCAACGTCAGCCAGCTGATCGTGGTGGTGGCGGCCGAGCCGCCGTTCAGCGACGAGCTGCTCAGTCGCTGCCTGATCGCCGCGCACAGCCAGCAGCTGGAAGTGCTGATCGTGCTGAACAAGTGCGACCTGGCCGCGCAGGCCGAGGCTGCGCGCCAGCAGCTGGCGCCTTATCGTGCCGCCGGATACCGCATCGTCGAGCTGTCTGCGGCAGAGGATGCCTCCCCCCTGCTCCCGTATCTGCAGGGCCACACCAGCGTGCTGATCGGCCAGTCCGGCATGGGCAAGTCCACCCTGATCAACGCCCTGGTGCCCGATGCGCAGGCCGCCACCCGCGAAATCTCCAGCGTGCTCAATTCCGGCAAGCACACCACCACCCACGCGCGCCTCTATCACCTCGACGCAGACAGCCACCTCATCGATTGCCCCGGCCTGCAGATGTTCGGCCTGTACCACCTGAAGCTGGAACAGATCGAGGACGGCTTCATCGAATTCGCGCCATATCGCGGCCACTGCCGCTTCAATAACTGCCGCCACCAGCACGAGCCGGGCTGCGCACTGCAACAGGCGGCAAAAGATGGGAAAATAAGCGCACGCCGGCTGCAGCTGTTTCAGGAGATTCGCGCCGATCTGCTCCAGACCACGTATTGACCGCACCACGCCCCGCATCCTGATCATGCTGTTGAACCTGTCCCGAACGAAGCTGCCCTCTGCCACCCTGCTGTTGCTTGCCTCCACCGCCGCGCTGGCCGAAGAAGCGCCCGCTGCCGCGCCCCCTGAAGAAGGCAGCCAGACCGAAGTGCTGTGGGAGTTCGATCCGTATTACACGGACGTGAACCTCAACATCCCCCTCACCAGCCAGCCCATTCCCACCATCACTTCGGATAACGAGGCCGACATTTACCGCCAGCTGATTGAAGGCTCGGCCCTCCCGCGCTACATGCTGCTGGAGGCCAGCGTGTACCCGATGCCGGCGCTGGGCACCTACCTCAAGGGCCACACGCCGGGCTTCTACAACCAGTGGGAAATCGGCAACAGCGGCATCAACCCGCTCGAATCCGTCACCGCCGGTTTCCAGGAACCGTGGGCGGTGTCGGCCTTCTTCGGCAACATCGCAAAACTGGTGCGCCCCGGCGAGACGCGCGCAGGCAGCAACATGGGCTACACCGGCTACCTGGTCAGCGCCGGCAGCAAGCACATCAAGGACAACGTGCTGCTAGACGACAACTGGTTCGAGCTGGAATGGAAGATCAAGGGCAAGCGCGATTATCCCAACGACAAGATGTCATGGAGCTTCCGCGCCGGCGGCAAGTTTCACCAGAACACGGAGATCACCGACGTCTGGTACGTCAGCCTGCACCGCAGCAATCTGGATGCAAAATCCCCCTTCCTGTCCTGGGTGAGGAACACCGAGTTCGATCTGAAGCTGCACTTCGCGCAGCGCAACGGGGAATTCGTGCGCGGTGAACTGATCGCCGGCAAGAAGTATCCCATCGCCGGCAAGGACTACACCCCCAGCTTCAGCATAGGCCTGATCTGGACCAGCCCGGATGAATACAGCGGCACGCTGCTGGATACCAAGCGCAACCTGATGACGCTGGTGCTGCGGCCGTCGGTGGAGTTCTGAAACGCCTAGTGACTACCGCAGTGATTAAACTGTGCACTGAAAAGCTTATACGAGCATTGAAAATGTAACTATACGATGAGCGATGCCATGAATAGAGCGTCAGTAATTATTAGCGTGTTGGCTTGGCTGGGGATGAGCAGTTTTGTGAGGGCAAGTGAATTGCTACCTTGGCAAACCGAAAATATTGATATTCCAACGCCCGGCGTTTACTCCGTAGAGATTGATGATAGAAGCTTGTTTTTTGAAGTCCCCACAGATTCTGCCGCCAAAGTAAGTCGAGCTTCGAAGGTGGTTACTCGCGGCGAGAAGTACGATGACTGGCTAAAAAGGAATGGTGAATATCAGAAGGGCTGTTTTGGTATGAGCTGGAATTCTTATTGGCTAGGCTTGCCACTGTTTGGCAGTTATGCACAATTTTCCATTCTGGCAAAAGTGCATATTAAAAGCACACCTAAGCAGCGTAACCTGCCGGGTATATATGACTGGGATCGTGGCGATTTCAACAAGCCGATAGAGCTGTTCGAGAATCTCCGGAGATCAACTAATTATTACGTTGACAAAAGCAAGTACGACGCCAGCACTCACCTGCTGCATTTCTACTCGCCAGTAAAAGAGGTTCTTATCAATGGGCGAAGGTGGTTTCATTACTATCAAAATACGAGTCTTTATCCAGAAATTTTGCGTGAATACTATGTCACTGGTCTTGCGCCAGATCGTTATCTGGAGATCATCATCATGCAGTACCCTGTGCCCCTGAAATCTATTGGCTATCCTTATCCAGCCACTGGTTATCCAACTTACCCAACTGAAGATCAAATGCCCGCTTGGATGAAGAGGACACATAAATATAAAGAGCAGGTAATCAATTCGATTCGCATCGAAAAACCGGCAGGAAGTTATGAGCCTGATCTTTATGAAATTGAGGCCGATCTACCAACTTCTGCCCCCCGCTGATCATTCAGTCACAGTAGTCACTCATTGCAGCGCCGCACTACCTGCGGCAGTAGCAGTAATTGAATGCCTGCTCGGCGCCGCCAGGCGTGCGGTGCACATCCTTCTGGCTGTGCAAGAGGGCGAAGGCGTCACCGAATTCGCGATGCAGCTCATCCGGGCGGTAGCGCACGATGTCGAGTCCGCTGCACTGGAGCGGGCCGTCTTCAGCGAAGGTGGCGATGATCACGTGGCCGCCCGGTTTGACGGCGTGCAACACCTGTTCGACGTAGCGGCGGCGGTCGTCCGCCGCGGTGAGAAAATGGAACACGGCGCGGTCGTGCCACACGTCGATACTGGCGGGGGGCAGGTCTATCTGGGTGATGTCGCCCTCGATCCAGCGCACCTGCCCGGCGGCCTTGCCCAGACGCTGCTGGCTCGTGCGCAAGGCCGCTGCGGACAGATCGAGCACGCTGACGTTGCGATAAGCTGCCTGCAGCAGATCATCCACCAGCACGGAAGCGCCGCCGCCCACGTCGATGATGTGGGCATCGGCCGGCACGCCGGTATTGCGGATGAACTGCAGCGACATTGCGGCGCGTTCCTGGAACCAGCCGACCTGATGGGCCTGGCGCGTCTGGTAAATATTTTCCCAGTGCTGCTTGTTCGACATCAGTTCAGGCTCTCCAGTGCGCGAGGCTGGCCACGCCCAGCAGCAGCAAGGCAATCATCCAGAACACCAGCGCGCGCCACACCAGGCCGACAGTGCTCTGCAGGTAGTCCACGTCAGCCTCGTCGCCGATGCCGATTTCCGGGCGCTCCAGCGGCACTCCGTCCTGCTCGATGGTCATGCCCAGGCGCACGCCCAGCGCACCGGCGCCGCTGGCCAGCACGATGCCCGCTTCAGGATCGGGCCAGCTGGCCGCCTGATTGCGCCAGCAGTACACGGCGTCTTCGAAATCACCCACGATGGCAAAGGTGCTCGCCGTCAGGCGCATCGGCAGCCACTCCAGCACGCGGTAGGCCTGCGCGGCAAACACGCCGAATTTGCCGAATTCGGCGCTGTCCTGCCGCCCCCAGCGCGCGTTGAGAAACTGCGCCAGCCGGTACAGGATGGCGCCGCTGGGCCCCAGTCCCAGCAGCATGAAGATCACGAACCACACCACCACGCCGAACACGTTGCGGTGCGCGGCCAGCAGCGCCTTCTCGATGGCTACGCGGGCGATCTCTTCCGCATTGAGGTCGTCGCACGGTGCGCCGCGCCATTCCGCCAGCAGGGCGCGGGCCCGATCGAGATCCTTTTCGCGCAGTGCCTTGTGGATGTCGGTGAAGTAATGGCTGAACTGGCGGAAGCCCATGGTGAGGTAGAGCACCAGCACGCAGAAGGCCCAGGCAAAGATCACGTGCTGCTGCTTGAGCAACCAGTACAGCGGCACGGTCAGAATCACCGGCAGCAGCACCGCCAGCAGCCACGCGATCTGCCCGTGCTTGCGCTCACCGGCATTGAGATGGTCCTGGAAGAACGCGGCGTAGCCGCCCAGCCAGCCATACAGGTACTTGCGGGCATACAGGGGATGCATCTGCTCAAGCAGCAGCGCGGCGATCAGGGAAAACAGGCTCATGGCTTTGCGAATGACACACGGAAGATGGGTGGAAGATATCACACCCGAGTGTCAGGGTTAACAGGGTGTTGAAAAACTACTGTGGTAGCCATCTGCGGCGTTGCGCGGTGCTCGCTCCCTCGCCTATCCAGCTGATATGTCTCGGTCGCTCCGCTCCGCGCGCCTAGCATCTGGCCATCCTCGCTACGTCTTTCAACACCCTGTTAGGCCGGGAGCAGCGTGTTCCACAGTTCGCGCACCGGTGCGACGTCAATCGCGCCGTGTGCCATGCGCGCCGGTGAGATGTTGTTCAAGCGCATGCGGTGCTGTTCGCGGCGCAGCCTGCGGTAGATCTCCTGCACATTCCCGCACAGCGTTTGGTCGATGAGCCCCAGCTTGGCAGCCGTGCCCAGCAAGGCCAGATTGCCGCTGTTCGCGGTGAGCTCGACATGCTGCCCGGCATGGGCCAGCACCAGATACTGCACCATGAACTCCACA
>DATDDN010000012.1:0-18063 GCA_036523795.1 Gallionellaceae bacterium
GGCCGCATCGAAATGCACCTCATCAGCAAGCGCGCGCAGCTTATCCGCCTGCCGGACGAGTCTTTCCACTTCGAGGCGGGAGAAACCATCCACACCGAGAATTCCTACAAATATGCCCCGCATGAATTCCAGCAGCTGGCACGCGAGGCGGGCTGGCACCCGAAGATGTCGTGGACCGACCGCAACGGATTCTTCAGTGTGCACTACCTGAGCCTGTCCGGCGCCGAGCCGCAGCACCTGCCGCAACAGGCGCGCTGAAATTATTTCGTTGTTACCGCATGAAGGAGCCACGACATGAAATTCGACAAGGAAAGATTCCACACTGCCGCACCGCAGGCACGGGCGCTCATCCTCACGGCCGACAAATTCGAAGACCTTGAACTCTTCGTCCCCTATTTCCGCTTCATGGAAGCAGGCATTGCGGTCGATGTCGCAGCGCCTGTGAAGGAAAAGCTCGCCGGCGAAAACGGCTATTTCTTCGAGAATGTGGACCTCACCATCGATGAGGTGGACGCGCAACGATACGATCTCCTGTACATCCCCGGCGGGCACCCGCATGGCGCGCCACAGACGGTCCGAAAAAACCGGCGGGCGCAGGAAATTGCGCGCGCATTCTTCAAGGCCGGCAAGCCGGTCGCGGCGATCTGCCATGGCCCCTATCTGCTGGTGTCCGCCGATGTCGTCGCCGGGAGACGGCTTACCTCATACTGGGGCGATGGCGTTCCCGATGAGATCAGGGCCGCCGGCGGCATTTATGTGGACAAGGATGTCGTGGTCGACGGTGCGCTCGTCACCTCGCGCTGGCCCATGGATCTTCCCGCATTCATGCAGGAGGTGATGAAGGTGATCAGGCAGACAGGGAAATAGCGGTCGCTTCCGTGTCGTGCAGGTTTGAACCTCAAAGCAGAAGCTGTTGTCTATCATCGAAACAGGGCCATGCCCGCGCCAGAGTCGGTTCCTGGCACATCCGGCACAGGCCTCTCAACATGAAGGGCTGCTGCCATGATCAAGGCCCGTGATTTGCGGATGTGCATGCTGGCGTGCGGCCTGCTCCTGCTGGCCTGCATGGGGTGCGCCGCAGCTGCGCCGGTGGTCGTCGTGCTCAGCGTGGATGGAGCAATCAGCCCCGCCACGGCCGACTACGTGGTGCGCGGGCTGCGCGCCGCCGCCGATGCCGACGAGCCTGCGCAACTGGTCGTGCTGAAGATGGACACGCCGGGCGGGCTGGACACCTCCATGCGCCAGATCATCAAGCAGATCATCGCATCGCCGGTTCCCGTTGCCGCTTTCGTCGCGCCCGATGGTGCGCGCGCCGCCAGCGCCGGCACTTACATCCTATACGCCAGCCACATCGCCGCCATGGCGCCGGCCACCAACCTGGGCGCGGCCACGCCCATCGCGATCGGCATCGGCAGCATGCCGGAACCGGGTGCTCAGCCACCCCGGGACGGCCAGGATGGCGCGGGGCCGCAGCGCAGCAGGAAGCCGGAGGGCGATGGCATGCCTGCTCCCGGCTCCACGCTCGCGCACAAACAGATCAATGATGCCGCCGCCTACATCCGCAGCCTGGCGCAGATGCGCGGGCGCAATGTCGAATGGGCAGAGCAGGCGGTGCGCGAAGCCGTGAGCCTGAGCGCTGTAGAAGCGCTGAAGCTCAGGGTCATCGAGGTGGTTGCCGCGGACGTGCCCGGGCTGCTGCGTCAGGTGGACGGGCGCAAGGTGAACGTGCTGGGTGCGGAGCGCACGCTGAATGTGGCCGGGGCGCGCATCGTCACCGTGGCGCCGGACTGGCGCAGCCGGTTGCTGTCCGTCATTGCCGACCCGAGCGTTGCCTATCTGCTGATGCTGGCGGGCGTGTTCGGCCTCTTCTTCGAATTTTCCAACCCGGGCTTCGTGCTGCCCGGCGTGGTCGGCGCCATTTCGCTGCTGCTCGGCCTGTTTGCCTTTCAGGTGTTGCCGGTCAACTATGCCGGGCTGGCGCTGATCCTGCTGGGCATCGTCTTCATGGCCGCCGAAGTGTTCATCGCGCCCGGATTCGGCGTGCTCGGCATCGGCGGTATTGCCGCGTTCGTGATCGGCTCCGTGATGCTGATCCATACCGACCTCCCCGGCTATGGCGTGCCGTGGTCGGTGATCCTGCCGGTCACCGCCGCCAGTGCGCTGTTCATCTTCCTTGTCGCCGGCATGGCGCTGCGCGCGCGCACACGCCCGGTCGTGAGCGGCAGCGAGCAGATGATGGGCAGCGTGGGCGTGGTGCTGAGCTTTGCCGGCACGGAAGGCGAAGCGCGGGTGCACGGCGAAACCTGGCGCATCGGCAGCGCGCAGCCGCTGGCGCCCGGCCAGAAGGTCAGGGTGGTGGGCATGAGCGGCCTGCGCCTGGAAGTCGTGCCGGAAGCTGCACCTGCCGATGAATAGCGCTGTCCCTTGGCATACGATCAAAAGGAGAACGACATGATCTGGGATTTCAGTTTCAGTATTTTCTTTCTGCTGCTCGTGGTGCTGGTGATGTCCAGTATCCGCATCTTCCGCGAATACGAGCGCGGCGTGGTGTTTACCCTGGGGCGCTTCTGGAAGGTGAAGGGGCCCGGCCTGGTCATCATCGTCCCCGGCATCCAGCAGTTGGTGCGGGTTGACCTGCGCACGGTGGTGCTGGAGGTGCCGACCCAGGACGTGATCTCGCGCGATAATGTATCGGTGAAAGTCAGCGCTGTGGTGTATTTGCGCGTCATCGATCCGCAGAAGGCCATCATCCAGGTGGAGGACTACCTCAACGCCACCAGCCAGCTGGCGCAGACCATGTTGCGCTCGGTGCTGGGCAAGCACCAGCTGGACGACATGCTGGCCGAGCGGGAAAAGCTGAACAGCGACATTCGCGAGGCGCTGGACACGCAGACCGATGCCTGGGGCATCAAGGTCGCCAACGTGGAGATCAAGCAGGTCGACCTGACCGAATCCATGATACGCGCCATCGCCCGCCAGGCTGAGGCGGAACGCGAGCGGCGCGCCAAAGTGATCCATGCGGAGGGCGAACTGCAGGCCTCGGAAAAACTGTTCCAGGCCGCGAAGATACTGGCACAGGAACCGCAGGCCATCCAGCTTCGCTACCTGGAAACGCTGACGGTGATCGGCGCAGACAAGAACACGACCATCGTGTTCCCGCTGCCCATGGATCTGGTCTCGCCCTTCCTCGCCAGGCAGGAAAAGACTTCGTGAGAGGCCGGCATTTCCCTATGCGTGCACAGGCACGCGCTGACAGCGGAGGCGAGACATGAGCAGTGCCGCCCCGGAACATGTACGCACCGTATTGACCATCGGGCATTCGAACAGGGAGCTGGAGGAGTTCGTGCGCCTGCTGCAGGCCCACGGCGTCACCACGGTAGCGGACGTGCGCAGCGTGCCCCGCTCGCGCCACAACCCGCAGTTCAATCAGGATACCCTGCCTGCTGCGCTGCAGGCGGCCGGCATCGGCTATGTCCACCAGCCGGGGCTGGGCGGACTGCGCCATGCGCGCGCGGATTCGCCCAACCTGGCGTGGCGCAACGCATCGTTCCGCGGCTTTGCCGATTACATGCAGACCGCCGAATTTGCGCAGAGCATGGACTGGCTGGACGAGCTTGCGCGGCATGAGAGAATCGCCCTGATGTGCGCCGAGTCATTGCCCTGGCGCTGCCATCGCTCGCTCATTGCAGACGCCCTTGTGGTGCGCGGCCTCGCGGTGGAGCACATCATGAGCGGCACCCAGCGCAGGCCGCATACCCTGACGTCATGGGCGCGGCTGGAGGAAGGCCGCATCACCTACCCTGCCGCGGCATCGCCGGCCGATCCGGCCTGAGCGCGCCTAATCGCTGATGCGCCCCCGCAGCGTGTCGCCGGTGTGCCTGGCGTTTTCCGCAATCAGCTGCGTGGCGGCCTCGACCTGACCCCATGTGTTCCACAGCAGCACGCCGCGCACGCGGCCGTCGCGCAGGTAGTACACGACGCCCTTGCGAAAGGGCTCCTTCCAGTCTTCGACCACATCGAGGCCGGCATTGAGCTCGCCCACCGCTTCGTAGCCAAGATCGAACAGGTCGGAATAGAAATAGGGCTGGTGATGATACGCATCGGATTGCCCGGCCATGTTCCTGCCGGCCATTTCGCCCATGACGTTGGCATTGTCCTCATGCTCCACGCGCACGCGTTTGTCCAGCAGTGCGCTGTAGAAATTCGCCACGTCGCCCGCCGCGTAGATGTCGGGATGGCTGGTGCGCAGCAGCTCATCCACCACGATGCCATTGTCCACCCTGAGGCCGGCCTGCTCGGCCAGGCCCGTGTTGGGCTGAATGCCCAGCCCGGCCACCACCCCGTCGGCGAAGAACTCCCTGCCGCTGCCCACCGTCACCACCGTCTGGTTGCCTGCCGCCTGCACAGACTTGACGGTTTCAGAGGCGAGCAGGGTCACGCCCTTCTTCTCGTAATACGAATTCAGGAACGCCACCAGCTGCGGCGGATAGACATTTGCGCCGATGCCGTCAGTCGGAAAAATCATGGTGACCCGCTTGTCGTGCATGGCCAGGGCGGCGGCAATTTCGGAGCCGATGAAGCCGCCGCCGATCACGACAAACTCGGAGCCGTGTTCGCTCAGCTCGCGCAGCCTGCGATAGTCGGCGGCCGTCCTGAAATAGATCACGCTGTCGTCGGCGCCGGGCAGGCGCCGCACCGAGCCGCCGGTCGCGAGCAGCAGCTTGTCGTAGCCATAGACATTGCCGGCCTCATCCGTCGCTGTCTTGCTGGCCGCATCGAGCGCGACCACTTTCCTGCCCACATGCACATTCACCTGACGATCCATCGTGCCGCGCCAGATGGAATCAAAGGACTTGTCCTTCCACAGCGACTTGGACAGCGGCGGGCGGTCATACGGCGGATCGTGCTCCTCGCAGATCATGGCTATGCTGCCATCCGGGTCGACCTTGCGGATGCCGCGGGCGGCGGAGTCGGCAGTCATTCCGCCACCGACGATGAGGTATTTGTGGTGTCTCATGTTGGCTCCTTTCGCTGCTCGTCGATATTCAGTTGACCCTGCCCCTTGCCGTTGGTTGCAGGCGGCATGCTCGTGATGCAGGAGGTGCTGCCTCGCGAGGCGGCTAATCGATGACCTCGAAACTCGTATAGCTGCCGTCCGCCGGTGCAATGTCGACGCGCTCCACCTGCGCACGCTGCGGGCCGCGCTGTGCCCAGCGCAGCATGGCATCCACCGCATCGGGATCGCCCTGCACCGCCGCCTCCACCGTACCGTCGCTGCGGTTGCGCACCCAGCCGGCAATCGACAGGCTTTGCGCTTCGCGGCGCATGGAGTCGCGGAAGAACACGCCCTGCACGCGGCCATGTATCACCAGGTGCAGCGTGGTCAGCGGGTAGACGGAATGGACACTCATGCTGATTCTCCTGTGGCGGACTGCCCCTCACTTGAAGTAGGCCTTGGTGATGTATTGCGTCAGCATGCGTTCGGTGTTGAAGAACGAGCCGTTGAGCGCGATCGCATGGCGCATGACTTCCATGTAGCGGTCACGCTCGTTGCTGTACATGGGCAGGATGATCATCTCCAGCTTGTTGTAGAGCGCCTGTGCATCCTCGGCGCGTGAGTCGCCGCCGGCCAGGCTGGCGCTCCTTTCCCTGCCGATCGCCCAGCCGGTCACGCCTTCGATGCAGCCCTCCTCCCACCAGCCGTCGAGGATGCTGAACGAGGGCACACCGTTGATGGCGGCCTTCATGCCGCTGGTGCCGGAGGCTTCCAGCGGCGGCTGCGGCGTGTTGAGCCACAGGTCCACGCCGGCGGTGAGCAGCCTGGCCAGATCGATGTCGTAGTTCTCCAGATAGACCAGCCTGATCCTGCCATTGAGCCTCTCCTTGATCTCATGAATGTGGCGGATGATCTGCTTGCCTGCCGTGTCCTGCGGGTGCGCCTTGCCGGCATAGACCAGCTGGAACGGTGCGCCGTGGTGCGCAATGTCGATGAGCCTGTCGAGGTCATGAAACAGCAGGTCGGCGCGCTTGTATTCGGCCGCCCGCCGCGCAAAGCCGATGGTGAAGACGTCGAGTTCGAAGCCAGCGCCGGTGAGCCCGTTCACCTTCTCCACGAGCGCCTGTTTCGTCTCCCGATGCGCCAGCCACACGTCGCGCTTGGGGATGTTGAGCGCGTAACGCAGGCTGGCATTGTCCTCGCGCCAGCCCGGTATGCGTTCGTCAAACAATTTCTGCATGGGCGGCGCGGCCCAGGTTGCCAGATGCACGCCGTTGGTAATGGAATGAATGTCGTACTTCGAGAACAGCTGCTGCGTGACCTTGCCGTGGCTTTTCGCGACGCCGTTGATGTAGTGGCTGTTCTCCAGCGCGAGGTAGGTCATGTTCAATTCGCCGTCGGGGCAGAACACCGGTTCGAGTTCGGAAAAGGCGCCGTGATAACCGGTAATGACCTGATGCAGCAGCGCCAATGGCAGCTTGTCGTGCCCGGCCGGCACTGAAGTGTGGGTGGTGAAGATGCACTTTGCCCTGACCAGTTGCTGCATTTCCGCCCTGACTTTGTGCTGCACTGGTTCGTATGAGAGATCCCACGCCTGCCTGGCAAGTTCATAGGCCAGCTCCAGGATCAACAGCGCGGCATGGCCCTCGTTCATGTGGTAGCGCGCGATGTCGCCGTAACCCAGCGCGCGCAGCATGCGGATGCCGCCTATGCCCAGCACGAGCTCCTGGCACAGGCGGTAACGCTGGTCGCCGCCATACAGATGATCGGTGATGGCGCGATCCTGCTGGGCATTCTGCTCGATGTCCGTATCCAGGAAATATACCGGCACGACATAGCCGCTCGTCCCCCTGACCTCGTATTGCCAGGCACGCACCTGAACCTCTCGCCCTTCGATCTCGACCGTGCAGCGCGGCTCCATTTCCCGCAGCAGCTCCGCCACCGGCCAGTCGGCGTCTTCTTCGCTCTGCCAGCCGCTGGCGTCAAGATGCTGGCGAAAATAGCCCTTGCGGTGCAACAGCGTCACCGCGACCATGTGGATGCCGAGATCGGCAGCGGAGTGTACGGTGTCGCCGGCGAGGATGCCAAGGCCGCCCGCATAGGTGGGCATGGCCGCAGCGAGACCGATCTCCATGGTGAAGTAGGCGATGTGGTCGTTGCCGTCCATGCCTGCCCTTTCGCGTTGTGCGGCCTATTTCGTCGCCATGCGCCTGGCGATCTGGGCGACGTGATTGCCCTGGAAGCGGGCGATCTCCAGCTCGTTCTCGCTGGGCATGCGCTTGCCGTCGCCGCCGGCAAGGGTGGAGGCGCCATAGGGCGAGCCGCCCGACATCTCGGTCATCACGGTAAGCCCCTTGCACGAATACGGCACGCCCACGATCACCATGCCGTGGTGCAGCAAGGTCGTGTGAAACGAAGTCACCGTGGTCTCCTGGCCGCCGTGCTGGGTGGCTGAGCTGGTAAACACGCTGCCGACCTTGCCGATCAGCCCGCCATCCATCCACAGCTTGCCGGTCTGGTCCAGGAAGGTGCGCATCTGCCCGGCCATGTTGCCGAAGCGGGTGGGCGTGCCGAAGATGATGGCGTCATATCCGCGCAGCTCGTCAGGCGTCGCCATGGGCGCCTTCTGCTCCAGCTTCACACCCATGGCGCGCGCGGCGTCCTCGGCGATGGTTTCCGGCACGCGCTTCACCGTCACCTCCACGCCCTCCACCGTGCGCACGCCCTCAGCCTCGGCTTCGGCCATCCTTTCGATATGCCCGTACATGCTGTAATACAGGATGAGTACTTTTGTCATGGCCAGCCTCCTTCAGTTTCAGAATCAGTGTGTGCAAGACACACGACTGCAACGAACGGATGCATCTCAAGATGTTGAGTCGGCACAGCCCTGTTCACACTCGTCACTGCCTGGGGACGAATCGTCACTGCCGCCGTGCCTGGCTCCCGGCCCGGTGTTGGCGGGCCAGGAAATGCAGGGGAAGTGGAAAATCTACTCCAATTGCGCACGAATTCCTATATGTGAAACCACGTAGATACCCTCTGCCGGCGTGGGTATTGAGGGTGGGCGTGAAACTGCGGGACCGGTTCCGTTATCTATGTACAACGGGGCCTGCGTTGCCGGCAGCCCCGTGCCGCTCTTTCGCACCGGAGGATGACATGACCACGCGCCAAATGCCTGCCTGGAGCCCGGCGGAGCTGCACGTCCACCTGCTGGAGGGCAGCCCGCTCACCGTTCTGGACTTGCGCAACCGGGATGAATTCGATGCCTGGCATATCGAGGGCAGGATTCCACTGCAGATGCTCAGCTTCCCCTATTTCGACTGGCTGGATCTGGAGGAGGAGGACCAGGAGATCGCCGCTGCGGTAGCCCGCGAGCTGCCCGAGCTGCTCAAGGAAAGCCTGCCGCGCAGCGGGCCCATCCTGGCGATATGCGCCAAGGGCAACACCTCGGCACACGTTGCGGAAGGGCTGCGGCGGCTGGGCTACCAGGCATACAACCTGGCTGGCGGCATGGCGGCGTGGGGCAATCACTACGAAATGCGTGCCGTTGAGGACACGCCGCGCCTGGCCATCCTGCAGCGCAACCGCCCTGCACGTGGCTGCCTGAGCTACCTGCTGGCCAGCGGCAGCGAAGCCATGGTGGTCGACGCCGCTCGCCATACCGGTGACTACACCCGCATCGCCGCCGAGCGTGGCTGGCGCATCACCAGCGTACTCGACACCCACCTGCAGGCCGACCATCTCAGCGGCGGCGTCGCCCTGGCGAAGGCAGCAGGGACCGATTACTGGCTGCATCCGTATGACAGCATCCATCCCGATGATCTGCTGCCGGCTACCTTTGCCTTCCGCTACCTCGAGGACGATGCAGCCTTCACCCTGGGCGGGGTGAGCGTGCGTACCCTGCATCTGCCCGGCCACACCCTGGGCATGGTGAGCCTGCTGGTGGATGATCGCTTTCTGCTCAGCGGCGACAACCTGTTCATAGCGTCGATCGGCCGCCCCGACCTGGGCGGCCGTGCAGAAACCTGGACGCCCCTGCTGTACCGCTCGCTGCAACGCCTGCTGGCCCTGCCCGACCACATCATCGTCCTCCCCGCCCATTTCAACCACATGCAGGAGGCAGACGACCAGGGCTACTACCGCGCCACCCTGGGCACGCTGCGCAGCCACAACGAAGGTTTGCTCATGCTGGATCAGGGGCAGGATGCGTTCAGCAGCTACATCCTGCACAGCATGCCGGAATATCCCAAATCCTACGACGACATCCGCCGCATCAACACCGGCCTGCTGCAGGTGGATGAAGCCAGGGCCAGCGAACTGGAACTCGGCCCCAACCTCTGCGCCCTCACCGCGCACGACGCAGGATAGCGTCTGCTGCATAGACCGATACTGCGCGATTCAAAACGCATACATTCTTTGGCCGGTATCCATGGAAAGTCAGGTGTGTTTCAATGCGCGCATATGGCGATGCATATGGGACAGCGATGTTCGATGCACCGATTAGTCAATGTTCCAATGTGGATCCGCGGGGCCATCTAATAGCCGTTAGAGCACATCTCATGTATCGCATCATTACAGTCGCATTCGCTTTGATGTCATTTTCCAGTGAGCTATGTGCATTTCAACAATGCCCGGCAGGCACGCACCCATGCGCCTCGCCGTCGCAGGTTCTGATTTGGGTTGTCTTGCCAAGCCTTGCCTTGTACGGCTTCGCAATTTTTGCGCAACAAAAAGTTCAACGGGTGTGGCTGAGGCGTGTCACCGTTACTCTTCTTGGCGGTCTTTGGCTGTTCTGGCTACTTGTTGTTCTAGCCGCGTTTGGCGCATTTCTCGCACAATGCTCTGGCAGCTGTTGGTATGCTTCGCTCAAATAACACAAATCGTGGTCTGGTGAATATTGTGACTAGTAGTCGGTGGAAATTGATTGTGCTGACAACAGCGGCCGTGCCGTTCTTTGCGGTGATTGCGTGGTACGCGCTGTCCTTCCTTCCGCATTTGATGGAACTTAACTTGATTGCAAGGGAAGGTGCGAAGGTTAGAGAAAGCGCAAACCCCGCGTTCTATCGCTTGGCAATTGTCGGGGAGTCAAAGGAAAGAATCCGCTCCTATGCCATTCGGGAAGCGTATTGGTCACTGGTCGCCGCACGTGGTCAGGCGAGAACCATCAATAGGCAGCTCGATGAAGGGCTGTGGCTGCTGATGAGTTACGTCCACTTCAGCGACGACGAAGCGTTCGCTCTTTGGATTGAATGCGCGCTTTATGGGTGTGGTCACGGTCTCATGGAGGCGGCACAGAAGCATTTCAAGAAGCCTATTGGGGACCTTACAGAGGATGAACTCGCTGCCCTCGTCGCGCTTGTAAAGGGTCCTGGCATGTTCGCGCCTGGCACACCTCGCGGCGAGGAAAGAAAACAAGGAATCCTGAACGCGTACCATGCCAACTCATGAAATTTGGGCCAGGTCACGCACGTCGCCTTCTGCATTCTTGCCGACTTCTAGTTCCGCGCTCTTGTGCGTGCATTGCTTGCCAAGGCACAGTTCCGGTTGCTTTCTGCGCCCAAATAGATCCGCGAAGCCCAGCTCACCACCGCGCCCCGTAAGGCGAACATCGACTTGGTTCATGCCGCCCTACTTCACCCTGATCTGCGCCGGGATACCCAGCCTGTCAAGAATCTGCCTCTGCCTTTCGATGCTCACGACCGGGGTGGTGGAGGTGTTGTGGATGTCGTGGATGGCGTCTGATTTTTTCTGCAGCGCGCGATTCAGGTTTTCCAGGCAGGCGGTCAGCAGCGCATCTGCATCCGGGTCGCTGGATTTGGTGAAATCCACCAGATACCACGACTTGTCGTCGATTTCGTAGAACTCTCCCTCCAGGCGGAAGCGGTAGCCATCGCGCTCGATGCGCAACCTGAGCTTGCGGCCATTGTCCGAGCCGACGAAGATGTCGTGCAGCTGTTCTTGCCAGAGATTGGTGATGACTTCCATGTCAGGACTCCTTTCCAGATGCAGAAAAAAGTTGCTTCAACGTATGGACGTAATCGTAAAAGAAAACAAGCCATCCTCAGGCGAGGCAACCTCGCCGTTCAGCAGATTCCGTGGCTCATCTGAAAATTAGATCAGACATGTGACAGCAAGTTCGCCCATGGAGCATGAGCGAGCTTGCCGGGGGCTGGCAGTGACTGGCGTGTGCTAGCCGCAAGCACCTATGGCGCCGCAGGCGGTGCAGAAGTCGCAACCATCCTTCTTGATCACCGTGCGGTTGCCGCATTCCGTGCATTTCTTGCCGGCCATCAGCAGCGGCTCGTGCGCGTGATGCTCCTGCTTGTGCGCCTTCCGCTGCGGTGCCGACAGGATGCCGGTTTCGGTGAGCGGGAAGCCCTCTTCGCTGAGCAGGCCCAGCATGGCGTAGCGGTGGATCATCAGGCGTGCCACATAGGCTACGGTGGAAGGCCAGTTCTGCGACTTGTCGCTGCCGGGCACGCGCGCCATGAAGTCACCCAGGGGTTCCGGGTAGTTCAGCAGCTTGCGCAGCTTCATGCCGATCCAGGCCGGGTCGATCACGCGCATGTCGAGGCTGAGCAGCTTGCACAGGCCGTCGAGGGCGCGCGGGTATTCGCCGGACAGCCACACCGAGTAGGGGCGGCGCTGGCCATCGGGCAGCACCAGTTCCTTCAGGCCGAGCACGAAGTCGTCGCCGCCGGCGGGATTGAGCACGTCCACGGTCCAGCTCATGGTGCCGTCCGGGCTGGCCTTGGGCTCCTTGCGCGAGAACATGGCATCCAGCACCGGCGTGGGCTCGCCATCCTGCATGGTCAGCGCGTCCAGCTGTTCGCAGCGGTAGCGCACGATGCGCGCAAAGCCGGACACCAGGCTGGGCATGCGCACCTTGTCGCCGCTGGGCGGGAAGGGCATGAAGAAGGAGTCGTCGCCGGATGTTTTTTCCAGCACCGACAGCTTCATGTTGAGCCAGCCGCGATCGTCGGCGCGCATGTCCATCGACAGGGTCTTGGCCACCGCGCCCAGGCCGCGCGGCTGCTCGGCGCCGTTCACCCACACCTCGAACGGACGGGCGCTGCCATTCTGGATGTGGCTGATGAAGGTGGCAAAGCTGCCGTGCGGATGCTCGATCATGTACACCCAGCCGTCGCTGCCGATCGGCTGCTCTGGTCGGCCGGGCCAGCGCAGGCTGGCCAGTGCCGGGGTGGGCACCATGTCCAGCACCACGCGGCGGTCCACTTCGTTCTGTTCCAGTTCGGCGGGCGTCTGCTTGGCCGGCGTAGAGGGCTTCACTTCCAGCACGGCACCCAGCACGCTGTTGGGGCGATAGGTGGTGATGCCCTTGAGGCCGTGTTTCCACGCTTCCATGTAGAGGTCTTCAAATGCCTCGAACGGATAGTCGGCCGGCACGTTCACCGTCTTGCTGATGGCGGTGTCCACAAAGGGCTGCACCGCGGCGGACATCGCCATGTGGTCGGTGGCCGACATTTCCAGCGCGGTGACGAAATAATCCGGCAGCTTGTCCACATCACCACCGAGATGGCGATACAGGCGCCAGGCATGGTCGGCCACCTCGATCGCCTTCTTGCTGCCGTCCGGCATGCGCTTGTTGCGGTTGTAATACCACGAGAACGGCGGCTCGATGCCGTTGCTGGCATTGTCGGCAAAGGCCAGGCTGATGGTGCCGGTGGGCGCGATCGACAGCAGGTGGCTGTTGCGGATGCCCTGCTGGCGGATGCGCTGCTTGATGCCGTCCGGCAGGCGCGAGGCAAAGTTGGGCGCAGCCAGGTAGCGTTCCACATCCAGCAGCGGGAAGGCGCCCTTCTCCACGGCCAGATCCACCGAGGCGTTGTACGCTGCATCGCGCATGGATTCGGCAATGCGCGACGCCATGGCGCGACCCTCATCGCTGTTGTACTTGAGGCACAGCATCACCAGCGCATCGCCCAGGCCGGTGAAGCCGATGCCGATGCGGCGCTTGGCCTGCGCCTCCGTCTGCTGCTCGGGCAGCGGCCACACGGTGACATCCAGCACGTTGTCGAGCATGCGCGCGGCGAGTGCCACCACGCGGGCAAAGGTGGCGAAGTCGAACTGCGCCTCCTTGCTGAACGGCTGCTGCACGAAGTGCGACAGGTTGACGCTGCCCAGGTCGCAGCAGCCGTAATTGGGCAGTGGTTGCTCGCCACAGGGATTGGTGGCCTCGATCTTCTCGATATAGGAAAGGTTGTTGTCGCGGTTGATCTTGTCGATGAACAGCACGCCGGGCTCGGCATGGTCGTAGGTGGCCTGCATGATCTGTTCCCATAGCGCCGTGGCCTGGGTCTTGCGGTACACCCACTTGCCGTCGGCGCGCTGGTAGGCGCCGGCATCCAGTGCGGACTGCGAGGGCCTGGCCTTGTGCACCAGCTCCCACTCCGCGCCGGCGGCAACGGATTGCATGAATTCGTCGGTGACGCCCACGGAGATGTTGAAGTTGCGCAGGTCGCCACTGTCCTTGGCGTGGATGAAGGCCTCGATGTCGGGGTGGTCGCAGCGCAGCACACCCATCTGCGCGCCGCGACGCGCACCGGCCGACTCCACCGTCTCGCACGAGCGGTCGAACACGCGCATGTAGGACACCGGTCCGCTGGCGCGACTGTTGGTGCCCTTGACCAGCGCATCCTTGGGACGGATGTCTGAGAAATCGTAGCCGACGCCGCCGCCACGGCGCATGGTCTCCGCCGCCTGCTGCAGCGCGTCGTAGATGCCGGGCTTGCCGTCGGTGATGCCGCTGATGGCATCACCCACCGGCTGCACGAAGCAGTTGATCAGCGTGGCCTGCAGATTGGTGCCGGCCGCAGAGTTGATGCGTCCGCCGGGGATGAAGCCGTTTTCCAGCGCCCACAGGAATTCGGCCTCCCACTTGGCCGTGTCCGTTTCGATTGCCGCCAGGCCGCGCGCCACGCGCTTGCGCACTTCCTGCGCCGTGCTTTCGCCTTCCTTGCAGTATTTTTCGCGCAGTACTTCGGGAGTGATTTCCTGTTCGGAAAGTGGAGTGGTGATGGTCTTCTGTTTCATGATGTCCATTGATAAACATGATGAGGAAATTATCGGCTGATTATGCCCCCATCCCGGGCTTGAACAGAAGCCGGATTTTTGCGCAGGACGGCTTGACACCCGCAGGCACAGCGTCCGGACAAGGGGGCGCAAAAAATCAATCCCCAATCGTCAAGGTTGCGTGACAAAACGGGGGTAAATCCTACAATTCAGAGGGTTAAATCAGAACGGCCCCGATATACGGGGCATGCGAGGGAATTCAGGGCTTGCGCAGCGCGATCAGCACCGCCCAGGCGCCCAGCAGCAGGTACCAGATCAGTGACCATTCGGGGATGCCCAGCGAGAGGAAGGTCCAGCCCTTGGCGGCACATTCGCCAGAGCCGTGCATCAGCTCCTGCCACACGTCGGCCATGGGGAAGTTGTTCAGCATGTACTCCAGGCCCGGACCGCAGGCGGGCACCTGGTCCTTGGGCAGGTGCTGCAGCCAGATGTGCCGGCTGGCCACCGCCACGCCGGTCAGCGCCAGCAGGGAAAGCAGCACGCCGTACACCGTTGCGCCGGCCCTGCCGGGGTTGTGCAGGGTTGCCAGCGCGAACAACGCCAGCATGCCGACGAAGATCAGGCGCTGGATCATGCACAGCGGGCACGGCTCCTGATGCAACACGTATTGCAGATACAGGGCTGAACCAAACAGGGCAGCGATTATCAGGGCTCCGGCCAGATACAGCCAGCGACGCGACAGGGTACGCCACAGTGCCATCATCACTCCACCTCGTCGATCCAGGCGGCCTGGATGGCCTCCAGCACCTTCTCGCCACCGTGTTTGGTGTCGTCGTGGAAGTCTTCCAGCGCCAGCACCCAGTTGTGCAGGTCGGTAAAGCGGATGTTCTTTGGATCGACTTCCGGGTGCGCCTCGGCCAGTTCGATCGCGATCAGGCGTACATCAGTCCATTTCATGCTCAGCCCTCTTTTGCCATGTTGATGGTGTACTTCGGAATCTCAACCACCAGATCCTTGTCGTCCACCACGGCCTGGCAGCTCAGGCGCGATGTCGGCTCCAGCCCCCAGGCCTTGTCCAGCATGTCCTCTTCCGTTTCTTCGGCTGAGGTCAGCGAGTTGAAGCCTTCGCGGATCACCACGTGACAGGTGGTGCAGGCACAGGACTTCTCGCAAGCGTGTTCGATGTCGATGCCGTTCCCCAGCAACGCCTCGATCAATACGGTGCCCTTGTCGGCTTGCAGCACCTTGCCCTCCGGGCATAGCTCCCAATGAGGCAATACGATGATTTGTGGCATTGACTAACTCTCCAATTCCGATAATTTGCGGCCCGACAACGCGTGCGCCACACTCTTGTCCATGCGCGCCTGGGCGAACGTCACGGTAGCCTCGTTCAGCTGCGAAATGGCGCGTTTCAGCGCCTGTTGATCCGTGGTTTGCAGCGTGTCGCGCAGGGCCGCCATGCTGGCCGCGATGCGCGCCTGATCTTCCTGGCCCAGCAAGGCACCGTCCTGCTGCAGGGCGTTCTGCACCGCCTCCAGCAACTGGTTGGCTTCCACCTGCTGCTCGCGCAGGGCGCGCGCCACCATGTCGTCATGGGCATACTGGTTCGAGTCTTCCAGCATGCGGGTGATTTCTGCGTCGCTCAGACCATAGGAAGGTTTCACCGTGATCGCTGCCTCCACGCCGCTGCTCATTTCGCGTGCAGAGACATTGAGCAGGCCGTCTGCATCCACCTGGAAGGTGACGCGGATGCGTGCCGCACCGGCCACCATGGCCGGAATGCCGCGCAGCTCGAAGCGCGCCAGGGAGCGGCAATCGCTGACCAGCTCGCGTTCGCCCTGTACCACGTGGATGCCCATCGCGGTCTGACCGTCCTTGAAGGTGGTGAACTCCTGCGCGCGCGCAGTGGGGATGGTGCTGTTGCGCGGAATCACTTTTTCGGTGAGGCCGCCCATGGTTTCCAGGCCCAGGCTGAGCGGAATCACGTCCAGCAGCAGCCAGTCGTCATCGGGGCGGTTGCCCGCCAGCACGTTGGCCTGCACGGCAGCGCCCAGTGCCACCACCTTGTCCGGGTCGAGGTTGGTCAGCGGGGTCTGCTTGAAGAATTCGCCCACCGCGCGCTGCACCTGCGGCATGCGGGTGGAGCCGCCCACCATCACCACGCCCTTGATGTCGTTGACCGTCAGGCTCGCATCGCGCAGGGCGCGGCGCATCGGCTGCAGCGTGCGCGCCACCAGGGTCTGCGTCATGTCGTAGAACGCCTGGCGCGTGAGCGTGGTGTCGATCACCTCGCCCCCGCTCAGGATGGCGGTGATGCGTGTTTCCTGGTGGTCGGTCAGTTGTTCCTTGGCGGCGCGTGCGTGGGTCAGCAGCAGGCGCGTGTCCTGCGCGCCCAGCGCGGACAGATTGTTGCTTTCCAGCAGCCAGCAGTAGATGCGGTGGTCGAAATCATCGCCGCCCAGCGCGGAGTCGCCATTGGTGGCCAGCACTTCGAACACGCCCTGCGACAGGCGCAGGATGGAGATGTCGAAGGTGCCGCCGCCGAGGTCGTATACCGCATAGACGCCTTCGGCAGCGTTGTCCAGGCCGTAGGCGATGGCGGCGGCGGTGGGTTCGTTGAGCAGGCGCAGCACATTGAGTCCGGCGAGTTTTGCCGCGTCCTTGGTGGCCTGGCGCTGGGCGTCGTCAAAATAGGCCGGTACGGTGATCACCGCACCGACCAATTCGCCGCCCAGGGCGTCTTCGGCGCGCTGGCGCAGTACCTTGAGAATTTCAGCGGAAACTTCGACCGGGCTTTTCACACCGCCTGCGGTGCGCAGCTGCACCATGCCCGGCGCGTCGACGAAGCGGTAAGGCAGGTTGCTGACGTCACCGATGTCGGCCAGGCCGCGCCCCATGAAGCGCTTGACTGACACGATGGTGTTGACCGGATCTTCGCTCTGCAATGCCTGCGCCGGATAGCCCACCTGCACCGCGCCATCCGCCAGATAACGCACCACCGAAGGCAGCAGGGCTGCGCCATCCTCGTCGTTCAGCACCATGCTGATGCCGTTGCGCACGGTGGCCACCAGCGAGTTGGTCGTCCCCAGATCGATGCCCACAGCCAGCCGGTGCTGGTGGGGGGCAGTGCTCATGCCGGGTTCGGAAATTTGTAGTAAGGCCATATTTAGTCGCTAGTCGCTAGTCGCTAGTCGTTAGTTGCTGGGGTCATGGTTTAACTACCAACTAACGACTAGCGACTAATAACTGCCTTTAAGAATCCATGTCGTCAAATGCGGAAGCGATTTCTTCCCCCAGCTTTTCCAGAAAACGGAATTTGCGCACCAATCCGGCGGCCTCCGCGTAATCTTGCTGGGTGTCTATTTTACCTGCCAGCTGTTGTTGCAGCTCGTGCATTTCCTGCTGCAGGCGAGTTTCCAGCGCTTCCAGCGCGCTCATATCCTTGGCCCGCTGCGCTTCTTCGATGGCCTCGCGCCACTCCATCTGCTGCATCAGGAACTCGACCGGCATCGAGGTATTGGTCTCTTCCTGGGTATCCACGCCGTGCAGGGTCAGCAGGTAGCGCGCCCTGCGCAGGGGGCTGCGCAGAGTCTGGTATGCCTCGTTGACACGGGTGGAAAGCTGCATGGAGACGCGCTGTTCGGTCTCGGAGAGATGCGCAAACTTGTCCGGATGCACCTGCGCCTGCAGGGTGCGGTAGTGTTGCTCCAGCGCCATACTGTCGAGCAGGTAGCGCTGCGGCAAGCCGAACAGCTGAAAGAAATCCTGCTTCAGATCAATGGGCACCGCTTGCATCAGACTTTAAAGCTTTCTCCGCAGCCGCACTGATCCTTGACGTTGGGGTTGTTGAACTTGAAACCTTCGTTCAATCCCTCGCGGGTGTAGTCCAGCTCCATACCGTCGATATAGGGCAGACTCTTGGGATCAACCAGCAGGGTGACACCGTGGCTGGAGAACTGCAGGTCGCCTTCGTTGACTGCATCGGCGAATTCCAGTTTGTAGGCCATGCCGGAGCAGCCCGAGGTACGCACACC
>DATDDN010000013.1:0-12771 GCA_036523795.1 Gallionellaceae bacterium
TGTTACCGCCTTGGCTACGATGTCGGTGGTCATGATCGCCTGCGACGCATCAAACCAGTTGTTCTCTTTCAGGGTGCCCACCGCCTGCGGCAGGCCGGCCACGATCTTGTCCAGCGGCAAGGGCTCCATGATCACCCCGGTGGAAAACGGCAACACCTGGCTGGCCTCGCAGCCCAGCAGCTTGGCCACTTCGGCACAAGTCGCGCGGGCTGACCCCATGCCCTGTTCGCCGGTGCCGGCATTGGCATTGCCGGTATTCACCACCAGCGCACGGATACCCTTGCCCGCCGCCAGATGCTCCTTGGCCACCGTCACCGGCGCCGCACAGAAACGGTTGGTGGTGAACACACCCGCCACCGTGGCCCCCGCGTCCAGCTGCATCACCAGCAGGTCCTTGCGATTGGGTCTCTTGATATTGGCTTCGGCAATGCCAAGCTTGACGCCCTTGATGGGCAGGAGTTCGGACGCAACGGGAGGATTCAGATTGACGGGCATGGTTTCTACCTTACGTTTACAGATTCATGTCGGGTTACGCGGTGAGCCCGCATACCCGACCTACAAAAGGTTAAGTATTAAATCCGATTAAAGCGTGACGAGGATGGTCAGCTGCAAGGCGCACGGAACGCAGGCACCGGAATGTACTCAAGTACATGAGGATGCCGAGTACCGCGCAACGCCGCAGATGACCACCGCAGTAGCTTTAATAACGGCCACCGGTGCGGTGGATATAGTTGCTCATCTCTACCGACTGCATGTTCATGCGCCGCACGATGCCATGCACATGCCGCACCAGGCCTCGCATCACGTAATACACGATCGCCGGGTTGGTATTGAGCAGGTTCTCGAATTTGGAGCGTTCCAGCAGCAGCATCTTGCTGTCCTTCTTGACCAGCACGGTGGCGCTGATCTGCGACACATCGCCACCGACGAAGGTGATGATACCGGCGAGCTCGCCTGGCTGGAGCAGGTGCAGGGTGACGTTTTCGCCTGCCACGGTGGCTGTCGCTTCCGCCTCGCCCTCGCCCAGGATCATCAGCGTCTTGTTCAGGCGCGTGTCGCCCGGCCGCAGCAGGTACTCACCCGCCTTGTACGCCTGCACCGTCATGACGTTGGCGAGAGCCTCGATTTCCGCATCGCGCAGTTCCTCCGCCAGATCCGAGTTGTGCAGTGTATTGAGTATCAGCTCGTGGTCATTCATGGTGCTCTCCCGTGTTTAGAACTACACCTCACCCAGACTTCAGTTCAACTTGCCGTGGCACTGCTTGTATTTCTTGCCTGAGCCGCACGGACAGGGATCATTGCGGCCGACTTTCTCACCGCCACGGACAAAGGTCTTGACACCTTCCTGTGCGTTTTCTTCGTCCTGGCCAAGCGCTTCTTCATAGTCCGCATGATGATACTGCACGTTCGATGGCGCCTGCGGTGCCTGCGCCTCGGCGGCAGCAATGTCCTCCTCGCTGCGGATCTGTACGTTCAGCAGGGTCTGCGTTACATCGCGCTTGATCGACTCCAGCATGCCGGCAAACAGATCGAACGCTTCGCGCTTGTATTCCTGCTTGGGGTTCTTCTGCGCATACCCACGCAGATGAATGCCCTGGCGCAGGTGATCCAGCGCTGCCAGATGCTCGCGCCAGTGCACATCCAGACTCTGCAGCATGACCAGGCGCTCGTAGCCGTGCATCACCTCGGCACCCACGCGATCGACCTTGCCCTGATACAGCGCTGCTGCCGCGTCCATCACGCGCTGGCGCAGGCCGGCTTCATCCAGATGCTTGTCCTGCTCCAGCATCTGCTGCAGCGGCAAGGCCAGCTGGTATTCGGCATGCAGCGCGCGCTCCAGCGCCGCCACGTCCCACTGCTCCTCCAGGCTCTGCGGCGGGATGAATTCGCTGACGGTTTCATCCATCACGCTGTCGCGCATGGCAGCAATGGTGTCGGAGATGTCACCCGTCTCGAGCAACTCGTTGCGCTGCTGGTAGATCACCTTGCGCTGGTCGTTGGCGACGTCGTCATACTCGAGGATCTGTTTGCGCATGTCGAAATTGCGCGCCTCCACCTTACGCTGCGCATTCTCGATCGCACGTGTCACCCAGGGATGCTCGATGGCTTCGCCATCCGGCAGCTTGAGGCGTGCCATGATTGCAGCCACACGGTCGGAAGCAAAAATGCGCAACAACGGGTCTTCCAGCGACAGGTAGAAACGGCTGGAGCCCGGATCGCCCTGACGGCCGGAACGGCCGCGCAGCTGGTTGTCCACACGGCGCGACTCGTGGCGCTCGGTGCCGATGATGTGCAGGCCGCCGCTGGCCAGCACCTGCTCATGCACGGCCTGCCACTCGTTGCGCAGCTTCTCGATGCGCAGGTCGCGCTCGGCTTCGCCCAGGCTCTCGTCCTGACGCAACAGATCGATCTGCTTTTCCACGTTGCCACCGAGCACAATGTCGGTACCTCGGCCCGCCATGTTGGTGGCGATGGTCACCATCTTTGGACGACCGGCCTGCGCCACGATCTCCGCCTCGCGCGCATGCTGCTTTGCGTTCAGCACCTGATGCGGCAGTTTCTCCTTGTCCAGCAACTTCGACAGCAGCTCGGAGGTTTCAATCGAGGTGGTACCCACCAGCACCGGCTGGCCACGCTGGTGGCAATCGCGGATGTCGGCGATTACCGCCGCATATTTTTCGCTGGTGCTGAGGAAGACCTGGTCCATCAGGTCCTTGCGCTGCGTCGGACGATGCGGCGGCACGATCACGGTTTCCAGGTTGTAGATCTGCTGGAACTCATATGCTTCGGTATCCGCCGTACCGGTCATGCCGCTGAGGCGGCTGTACATGCGGAAGTAGTTCTGGAAGGTGATCGACGCCAGGGTCTGGTTTTCCTTCTGGATGGCCACGCCTTCCTTGGCTTCCACGGCCTGGTGCAGGCCATCAGACCAGCGCCGTCCTGCCATCAGGCGGCCGGTGAACTCGTCCACGATGATCACTTCGCCGTTCTGCACCACGTAGTGCTGGTCGCGCAGGAACAGGACGTGCGCGCGCAGGGCAGCGTACAGGTTATGGATCAGGGTGATGTTGGCCGGATCGTACAGGCTGCCTCCCACGTGCAGCAGGCCTGCCCTGGCCAGCAGCCCTTCCGCGTGTTCATGACCGGATTCGGTGAGCAGGATCTGCTGATTCTTCTCATCCACGCTGTAGTCGCCGGGGCCATTTTCTTCCATCTGGCGCACCAGGCTGGGCACCAGCTTGTTCATGCTGGTATAGACATCGAGATTGTCTTCGGCCTGGCCGGAGATGATCAGCGGCGTACGCGCCTCGTCGATCAGGATCGAGTCCACCTCGTCCACGATGGCGAAATTGAGGCCGCGCTGATAGCGCTGATCCGCCTCGGTAGCCATGTTGTCGCGCAGGTAGTCGAATCCGAATTCGTTGTTGGTACCGTAGGTAATGTCCGCGGCATAGGCGGTTTGTTTGTCCGCATGATCCATCTGCGACAGGATCACACCCACCGACAGGCCGAGGAAGCGATACAGGCGGCCCATCCACTCGGCGTCGCGCTGAGCCAGGTAATCGTTGACCGTCACCACGTGCACACCCTTGCCGGACAATGCATTCAGATAGGCAGGCAGCGTGGCCATCAGCGTCTTGCCTTCGCCGGTGCGCATCTCGGCGATCTTGCCATAATGCAGCACCATGCCGCCGATCAGCTGCACGTCGAAGTGGCGCATGCCAAGCGCACGCCTGCTGCCTTCGCGTACCACGGCAAAAGCTTCCGGCAGCAGGGCGTCCAGCGTTTCACCGTTCCGGCAGCGCTGCTTGAACTCTTCCGTTTTCGCGCGCAAGGCATCGTCGCTGAGCGTTTCGATGCCGGCTTCCAGCGCGTTGATGGTGGCTACGGTCTGGCGGTATTGCTTGAGCAGGCGGTCATTGCGGCTACCAAAGATACTTTTGAGCAAATTGGAAATCATGTTCGAATTTTTTGTGTGACCAGCGTTAGTTTTGCGTAAAGCCCAATGAAAAAAGGGTGAGGTAACACACCTCACCCTTTAAACTGAAAGCGACCCGGCTCAACTCGCGGCGTTTTGCAGAAAACGCACGGGGTTCTGGGCCATGCCTTTATATCTCACTTCAAAGTGCAGATGATTACCGGTGGAGCGGCCTGTGCTCCCGACCCTGGCTATTTCCTGCCCGCGCTTGACCACCTGTCCAACTTTGACTTCCAGCTTGGAAGCATGGGCATAGCGCGTGATGATGTCATTGCCATGGTCGATCTCGACCATATTACCATACTGCGGATGCAGATCCGCATACACCACGATGCCGCCGGCCGCCGCATGTATCGCCGTACCGAACGGCACCATGAAATCGACACCTTCATGCATGGCGTTCTTGCCGGTAAACGGATCGAGGCGCCAGCCAAAGTTTGAGGAATAGACTGCCTGTTGCACCGGCGAGGCCGAGGGCAGCATCTTCTTGCTCAGCCTATCCTGCATCAGCAGGGTTTCCAGCGCAGCCAGCTTGTCGCTGCGGTCGGTCAGCAGGGAAGCCAGATTGGCCATTTGCTGATTCATGCTGTGCAGCGTGACATCCTGTTGTGCAGCGGGCACAAACGGACCGCCCTGGGCCGGCGCTTCGCTGAAATTGAACTCCTGCTGCTTCATGCCGCTCATCTTGGCCAGGCGGGCGCCCAACGTATCCAGGCGCAGCAACTGCGCCTGCATCTGGCCCAGGCGCGCCGCCATGGTATCCAGGCTTTCGCGCGTGTAAGCCTGCTGCTTGAGCTGTTCGGCATTTTGCGCGCTGGCCAGCCAGCCCCGCAATTCATCGCTGATGCTTCCCGGCTGCAAACGCACGATGACATATTGCGCCACCAGCACGGCGGCGAGAAACACCAGCAGCAGCAGCACGCCGCCCAGTGCGAGATGTCTGCCACTCAGCGTGATGTTGCGCGTATTTTTCAGGCTGTTTGAGACTAAAATAATATGCATGCTACTCCACCTCTTTGAATCCCCGATGACATGACGCAACGCCTGAGAACCCTGTTCAGCTCCAGCCATGAGTTGCGTCAGCTCGCCATCAATGCGAAACAACTGATCGCCCTGCAAAACCTCGTGGAACAAGCGCTGCCTGCATCGCTCAGGCGCGCAAGTCACGTCATGCGGCTCGAAAAACAGACACTGGTGATTGCCGCACACCACGGCGCGGCTGCCGCCAAAATCCGGCAGATGGCGCCCGTGCTGCAAAAACACCTGCACGAAAACGGGTATGAGGTTACTTTAATTCAAGTACTTGTGCAAGTTAGCGAGCTCCCGCGCGCCCCGCGCAGCAGCCAGCACGTGCTGGGCGCCGCCGGCAAACAACAGCTCTCCCGCTTTGCCGATACGCTGCCGGATTCGCCGCTGAAACAGGCGTTGCGCGGCCTCGTTGAACGCAGCCGCGGCTGATCAGAAGCGGAGCACGCCCCAGCCCACCAGGGCATAACGCTCCAGCACCACCAGCAGCAGCATGATGAAGCCGACCAGCACCGCGGTACGCACGATTTGCCAGGCAGTGTTCAGGTATCGGGGATTGTCGGTGAGCAGGTACAGCACGCCGGATACGGCGATCAGAATGATGCACAACAGCAACAGCAGGCGGAACAGCATGGAATCTCCGGTCTGGCGGTCGCCGCGCTTTACACCGCCTGCAGTTGCAGGCGCAGGAAGTCGGGCGCCTCTTCAGTCTTGTCGAAGGTGACAAATTCCCAGGTGGACTCGTCCGCCAGCATGGCGCGCAGCAGCGCATTGTTCAGCGCATGGCCGGACTTGTAACCGGAGAAGGCGGCAATCAGCGGGTGGCCGAGCAGGTACAGGTCGCCGATGGCATCCAGCACCTTGTGCTTGACGAATTCGTCGTCCGAACGCAGGCCGTCCGGATTGATCACGCGGTATTCGTCCATCACGATGGCGTTGTCCAGGTTGCCGCCCAGGGCGAGACCCTGCGCACGCATGTTTTCGACGTCGTGCATGAAGCCGAAGGTGCGCGCGCGGCTGACTTCCTTGATATACGAATGCTCGCCCAGATCCACCGTCACCACCTGCTTGGTACTGGTGAACACAGGGTGCGAGAAGTTGATGGTGAAGTTCAGCTTGTAACCGTTATACGGATCAAAGCGCACCCACTTGTCGCCATCCTTGACCTCGACGGGTTTCTTGACGCGGATGAACTTCTTCGCGGCAGACTGCTCCACGATCCCGGCCGACTGCAGCAGGAAGATGAAGGTCCCTGCGCTGCCATCCATGATCGGCACTTCCGGGCTGGTCAGGTCGACGATGGCGTTGTCGACACCCAGGCCGGCAAATGCCGACATCAGGTGCTCGATGGTCGCCACGCGCGCGCCATCACCCTCCAGGCAAGTGGAGAGGCGCGTGTCATGCACCAGCGTGGCATCCGCCTTGAGCTCGACCACCGGATCGAGATCCACGCGGCGGAACACGATGCCCGTATCCACGGGCGCAGGGCGCAAGGTCAGATAGACCTTCTCGCCGGTATGCAGGCCAACGCCGGTTGCCTGCACCGAATTTTTGAGCGTACGTTGCTTGACCATATTTCTGACTGATTAATCGCTGTTCGCCGTCGCGGATCGCCCTTCAGCAAAGATCCAGACTGCCTGTTTTTTGGGCATTCTAGCACAGCCGGCCTGCTCGCCCAGCTTTCCGGGCCACAGGCAGGGTCAATCGGCCTGTTTGCGCAGGAAGGACGGGATGTCCAGCGTATCCACCCCCGACTGCTTCATGGCCTCCACGGTCGCCTCGCGGTGACGGTTGGTGCGCATCACGGCGGGCATCTCCAGCTCGCGGTAATCCACGCCCACGACTGCATTCGCATCGTGCGTGCCCGTGCGTTGCTGCTGGTCGTAGGCCAGTACCGGCTTAGGCTGGCTGGCGCGGCCGGGCTTGCCGAGGCCGGTGGCCACGATGGTCACGCGCATGGTGTCGCCCATGTTTTCGTCGAACACCTGACCGACGATCACGGTGGCGTCATCCGCAGCCACGCCGCGCACGCTGTTCATCACGTCCTTGTATTCACGCATGGTGAAGTTGGCGCTGGCAGTGATGTTCACCAACACGCCGCGCGCACCGGACAGATCCACGTCTTCCAGCAGCGGGCTGGACATCGCGCTCTTGGCGGCCTTCTGCGCACGGTCGGTGCCGGAGGCGGTGGACGAACCCATCATGGCCATGCCGTTCTCCGACATCAGCGTCTTCACGTCGGCGAAGTCCACGTTGATCATGCCGTCCACGTTGATCACCTCGGCGATGCCGGCCACAGCGCCCTGCAGCACGCCGTTGGACGCCTTGTAGGCTTCGATCAAAGTGGTGTCCTCACCCAGCACGGTCATCAGTTTTTCGTTGGGCACGATGATCAGCGAGTCGACGAATTCGGACAACGCTTCGATGCCGGCCTGCGCCAGCTGCATGCGTTTGCGCTCATGCTCGAACGGCTTGGTCACCACCGCCACCACCAGGATGTCGAGCTCCTTTGCGATCTGTGCGACCACGGGTGCTGCGCCCGTTCCGGTGCCGCCGCCCATGCCGGCGGTGATGAACACCATGTCGACGCCCTTGAGCATATCGGCGATGCGGTCGCGGTCTTCCTGCGCTGCGGCATAGCCCACTTCGGGCCGCGCACCCGCGCCCAGACCCTTGGTCAGCGAGCTGCCGATCTGCAGCTGGCTGGCCGCCTTGTTGCTGCGCAATGCCTGCGCATCGGTGTTGATGACCACGAACTCCACACCCTGCACCGCCTGTTCGATCATATGGTTGACCGCGTTGCCGCCGCAGCCGCCGACGCCGATGACCTTGATCACTGCTCCCTGGGGTTGCGCATCCATTATTTCAAACATGTTTTTCTCCTCTTAAATTTCAACCCGACCCGATTACTCAATCCCAAAAATCAATCCTAGAAATTTCCCTGGAACCACGCCTTCATGCGCGCCACCACATCCTTGAACGAACTCGATTGCATGCGTTCCACCTCCTGTCTCTGATGCTGCTCCATGCCGAATTGCAGCAAGCCCACCGCAGTGGAAAAGCGTGGCGTTTTCACCACGTCTGCCATGCCGCCCACATAGCGCGGCGTACCGAGGCGCACCGGCATATGGAAGATCTCCTCGCCCAGCTCGACCATGCCCTGCATGGCGCTGCTGCCGCCGGTGATCACGATACCGGAGGACAGCAGCTCCTCGTAACCGCTGCGGCGCAGCTCGGTCTGCACCAGCGAATACAGCTCCTCCACGCGCGGCTCGATCACCTCTGCCAGCGTCTGGCGCGACAGCATGCGCGGCCCGCGATCACCCACGCCTGGCACCTCGATCGGGGCATCGGTCGCCAGCTGTCGCAACGCACAGCCATACTTGATCTTGATGTCCTCGGCATCGCGCGTGGGGGTGCGCAGCGCCATGGCGATGTCGTTGGTGATCTGGTCGCCGGCAATCGGGATCACCGCAGTGTGGCGAATGGCGCCACCGGTGAAGATCGCCACATCCGTGGTGCCACCGCCGATGTCGAGCAGGCATACGCCGAGCTCCTTCTCGTCCTCTTCCAGTACCGCTTTGCTCGACGCCAGTGGCTGCAGGATCATCTCGTTCATTTCCAGGCCACAGCGATGCACGCACTTGAGGATGTTCTGCACCGCCGCCACCGCACCGATCACGATGTGCACTTCCACTTCCAGCTTCATGCCGCTCATACCCAGCGGCTTCTTGATTCCCTCCTGCCCGTCGATGCAGAACTCCTGCTCGAGGATGTGCAGGATCTGCTGGTCGCTGGGCAGGCTGAGCGAACTGGCAGTCTCCACCACGCGATCGATGTCCGGCTGCGCCACTTCCTTGTCCTTGATCTTCACCATGCCCTTGCCGTTGGCACTCTTGATGTGGCTACCGGCAATCCCGGTAAAGATCTCGGTGATCTTGCAGTCAGCCATCAGCTCGGCCTGCTCCAGCGAGCGCTGGATTGCGCCGACGGTGGCATCGATGTTCACCACCATGCCCTTCTTCATGCCTTCGGATTCGTGCATGCCCACGCCGATCACCTCCAGCGTGCCCTCGGGCTGAATCTCGCCGACGATGGTGACGATCTTGGAGGTGCCGATATCCAGCCCCACCACCAGATCCTTGGTCTCCCTGTTCATTCTCATAGCCTTACCCTCTGACTTCCTGTTCCTGCTTTCTGTGTCGTCGCACGCGCACCGAGGCTCACCGCAAAGCCGTTGCGGTAGCGCAGGTCCACACGGTTCAGTGCGCTGGCACTCGCGGCCAGGCTGTACGGGTACACCTGCACAAAGCGCGCCACGCGCTGCATCACCTGCTCACGTCCAAGATCCAGCACCAGCCCGTTGTCCATCCGTACCTGCCAGGCAAAGCGCGGCGACAGGCTGAGCTGCGCGATATGGCCGATGCCCGACAACTGCTGCCCCAGATCCGCATACATTTCCGCCACCTGTTGGGAAGTGTCCGGCTGGCCGGCCAGCATGGGCAATGCCTCGCTGCTCTGCGCCGTGAACACCTCGCCGTGCGTATTCACCAGTTCTCCATCACCGTTCCAGCGCGCCAACGCCACATGCTCCTCCAGCGACACTTCCAGGCTCCAGGGAAACTTCCTGCGCACGCTCACCTTGCGCACCCAGGGCAGTTGCTCGAACGCACGGCGCGTCTGCTCCAGGTCCACACTGAAAAAGCTGCCTCGCACCGAGCTTCTCACCACCTTGTTCACCAGATCCACATCCACGTGCTGCGGTACGCTGGTCAGTTGCACGCTGCGCAGGTTGAACACCGGCAATTGCAGCACATAGCGCAGCCCGCCATAGGCCAGCAGCACGAAGCTGATGGCAAACAGCGTATTACCTGCGATGCGCAACAAATGCGCCTTATCCCACATTACCGTCTCCCTGCACCTCTCCCGCTCCGGGACAGGTGGCAAACTTGAACATCACTTTTCATGCCTTGCCAGCTCCAGCACCTGCAACACCAGTTGTTCGAAACTCATCCCTGCCTGGCGCGCTGCCATCGGCACCAGGCTGTGATCGGTCATGCCCGGCGACGTGTTGATCTCCAGCAGATAGGGCTTGCCGCTGTCGTCCACCAGGAAATCCACCCGCCCCCAACCCGACGCGCCGATCAGCGCAAAGCCCTGCTGCGCCAGGCGCTGCATTTCCGCTTCGCGTTCAGGCGGCAAGCCGCTCGGGCACAGGTAGCGCGTGTCGTCGCGCAGGTACTTGGCTTCGTAGTCGTAGAACTCGTTGGCCGGCTCGATCTTGATCACCGGCAGCGCCTTGCCGCCGACGATGGCCGCGGTATATTCGCCGCCACCGACAAAACGCTCCGCAATGACGAGCGCATCGTGCTTCGCCGCCTCTGCATACGCTGCAGGCAGATCCTCCACGCGCTTCACCTTGCTGATGCCCACGCTCGATCCTTCGTTGGCCGGCTTCACGAACAGGGGCAGGCCCAGCTGTTGCACTACCGCATTCCAGTCGCTGTCAGCGCTTAGCATGGTGTATGCAGGCACCGGCAAACCACCGCCTTGCCACACCAGCTTGGTGCGCCACTTGTCCATCGCCAGCGCACTGGCCATCACGCCGCTGCCGGTATAGGGAATGCCCATCAGCTCCAGCGCACCCTGCACCGTGCCGTCCTCGCCATAGCGTCCGTGCAGCGCGATGAAGGCAAATTGATAGCCCTGCTCCAGCAACAGGTGCAGATCCTGCTGCGCCGGGTCGAAGGCGTGCGCATCCACACCGCTGCGCTGCAAGGCCCCCAGCACTGCCGCACCGCTCTTCAGCGAAACTTCGCGCTCGGCCGAACGGCCGCCAAACAGCACGGCCACTTTTCCAAAAGATTGAGGATTCACGTTACTCATTTTTTCTCACCAACAATTCTTACTTCCGGTTGCAGGGTCACGCCGGTTTGCTGCTGTACCACCGCCTGCACCGCGTTAATCAAGTTCTCGATATCCGCCGCCGTCGCATCGCCCACATTCACGATGAAGTTGGCGTGTTTCTCCGACACCTGCGCGCCGCCGATCTGCCGCCCCTTGAGGCCGCATGCCTGGATCAGGCGCGCCGCGTAATCGCCGGGCGGGTTGCGGAATACCGAGCCGGCGTTTGGCTGATTGAGCGGCTGTGAGGCGATGCGCTTCGCCAGCAGCTCCTTGATCTCGGCACGCGACTGCTCGCCGTCACCCTGCTGCAGCCTGAACCAGGCGCCAACGAAAAATTCTTCTGCCCGCTCGCCGCATTTCTTCACGTGGCGATAGCCCACCTCGTATTCCTGCGGCGAGCGTACGATGATCTCGCCGCCGCGCGTCATCACCTGCACGCGTTCCACCAGGCGCCAGGTTTCGCCGCCGTAGCAGCCGGCATTCATCGCCAGCATGCCGCCCACGGTGCCGGGGATGCCGGCAAAGAATTCGCCGCCGCGCAGGTTGTGGCTGGCGGCAAAGCGCGCCAGCTTGGCGCCGGGCACGCCCGCCTGGGCGTAGATCCTGCCGTCCGTTTCCAGCTGCAGCTCTCTCAATGCGGCGTGCATCAGCAGCACCGTGCCGCGCAGGCCGCCATCGCGCACCAGCAGGTTGCTGCCCAGCCCGACCGCCAGCAGCGGCTCCGCATCCGGCAGGCTGCGCAGGAACTGCTGCAGGTCGACCAGATCGGCAGGCTGGTACATGCGCTCCACGCTGCCGCCTGCGCGCCAGCTGACGTGTTTGCGCATGCTCTCACCCTGCATCAGGGTGCCGCGCAAATCGCCCGCCACAAACTGTCGCGCTTCCGTCATGTTCATGCTTTCCCCGTAGCTCCGCCCTTGCCTGTTGCCATATTCTTCACCTGCCCCGGCACTGCGCCGATCGAACCTGCCCCCATGGTCACCACCACGTCACCCGGCTGCGCCATATTCAGGATCGCCTGCGGCATCTCCTGGATGTTTTCCACGAATACCGCCTCGCTTTGGCCGGCCACGCGCAGCGCGCGCATCAGCGCGCGCCCGTCGGCCGCCACGATGGGCGTCTCCCCGGCCGCATACACCTCGGCCAGCAGCAGCGCGTCCACCGTGCCCAGGATTTTCACGAAATCCTCGAACAGGTCGCGCGTGCGGGTGTAGCGGTGCGGCTGGAACGCCAGCACCAGGCGCCTTCCCGGGAAGGCGCCGCGCACGGCGGACAGTGTCGCTGCCATTTCCACCGGGTGGTGCCCGTAGTCATCGATCAGCGTGAACGTTTCGCCGGCCGCCAACGGGATCTCGCCATAGCGCTGGAAACGTCGCCCCACGCCCTCGAACTCGGCTAGTGCCGCCACGATGGCGTCTTCCGCCACGCCCACTTCGAGCGCCACCGCGATCACCGCCAGCGCGTTCTGCACGTTGTGCATGCCGGCCAGATTGAGCGTGATGTCCAGATCCAGCGGCACACTGTTGTGGCGACACACCGCGGTGAAATGCATCTTGCCTTCCTGGTGGCGAACGTTCACCGCGCGGATCTGGGCATCCTCGGCAAAACCGTAGGTAGTGATCGGCTTGCTGATGCGCGGCATGATTTCCCGCACATGCGGGTCGTCCACACACAGCATGGCACGCCCGTAGAACGGCAGGTGTTCGATGAAGTCCACGAAGGCCTGCTGCAGCTTGGCGAAGTCGTGGCCGTAGGTTTCCATATGGTCGGCATCGATGTTGGTCACCACCGACAGGATGGGATGCAGGTAGAGGAACGACGCATCCGATTCATCTGCCTCCGCCACCAGGAATTCGCCG